>JADZEM010000216.1 GCA_020850535.1 Chloroflexota bacterium | reverse complement strand
GCTGCGCGACGGCCGTCGGGAACGGCTGGGGCTGGCGAGCCTGGAGCGTCGCGCAGCGACTGCAGGATGGTAGGCGGGGCTTTCAAGCCCCGACGCGGCGGCACGACGACATCAACATGCAATCGCCCTGGCTGAGAGACGCCTTCTCTCCTTCGCGCCCATCTGGTACGATATCATGGTCGTTGTATGAGCTGGCTCGAAGTGGCTGGCTCCAACGCCTAGCCCGATTGCAATCGCGACGGCCCTGGTCCAGCCCTCGACCACTAGCCGTTGGTCGGCGTTGGCGCATCGGGGCCAGATCGAGGTCCGCACGTTGCCGGCTGGCGACTCCGTGACAACCTGAAGGGCGAGTAGACCGATGGGCAGCGACCTCGCGGGCGCGCTCGATCCGCGCGGACGCGACGTTCCGCCGACGTGTTCCAGGCGCACGTAGGATCGGCCCGATGTCGAGGTGACAGCCGATGAGTCAGACACTGCGCGTCGTTCACTTCGTCAACCAGTTCTTCGGTGGGCTCGGCGGTGAGGAGCAGGCCAACGTGCCCGTCACGGTCCACGATGGACCGGCCGGGCCAGGACGTCTCCTGCAACAGGCCCTCGGAGCCGAGGGTGCCGTCGTCGCGACGCTCATCGGGGGTGACAACTACCTGACGGAGCAGCGAGACGCGGCGCTCACGACGCTCCGCGCGGAGCTGACGACACTCCGGCCAGACGTCCTTGTCGCCGGGCCAGCCTTCGACGCTGGCCGCTACGGCATCGCCTGCGGCGAAGTCTGCCGATTGGCCGGCCAGCTCGGCATCCCTGCCGTGACGGCTATGTATCCAGAGAACCCGGGCGTGCCGCTGTACCGGCGCGACGTGCCGATCGTACCGACGGCCGCCAACGCCGCCGGCATGGCGACGGCCGTCGCGGCGCTTGCCCGACTGGCGCTGAAGCTCGGCCAGGGCAAGCCACTCGGCCCAGCCGACGAGGACGGCTACCTCGGGCGAGGGTTGCGCCGGGCCGGGCCGCGGGCCGAGCCGGGCCACCGTCGGGCAGTCTCGATGCTCCATGCGAAGCTCGACGGCCGGCCATTCACAACCGAGCTCCCCATCCATGCCACCGAGGCCGTGACGCCGGCTCCGCCCATCACCGATCTCTCACGCCGCACCGTTGCGCTGATCACCACCGGCGGACTGGTCCCACGAGGGAATCCCGACCGGTTGAATGCCGCCGCCTCGCAGCAGTGGTATCGATACTCGATTGAGGGACTCGACGCCCTCTCCGCCGCGGACTGGGACTGTGTCCATCGCGGGTTCTACACCGCCATCGTCAAGGAGAACCCCAACTACATCGTGCCGCTGCACGTCGTCCGGGATCTCGAGCGCGAGCGCGCCATCGGCAGGGCGTACCCGTGGTTCTTCTCGACCAGCGGCGTCGGCACCCCGGACAGCTACTCCAAGCCGATGGGCCAGGAGATGGCAGCCGAGCTGAAGCAGGTTGGCGTCGATGCCGCGCTGCTGGTCGCGACTTGAGGGACGTGCAATCGTTGCGGTGCAACGATCACGAAGGAGATCGAGCGGGCTGGCATCCCGGTCGCAATGATCTCGGCGCTCCAGAATGTCGCCCTGAACGGTGGCGCCCCCCGCGTCGTCCACGGCGCGCGGATCGAGCACGTTTGTGGCAATCCCGGCTTGACGCCTGAAATGGACCGCGACTTCGGCCGCCGCATCGTGGAGGCGGCGCTGGCCGCCATCCGGACCGCCGTGTCCGGTCCCACCCTGTTCGAGCCGGGCTCCAGGACTCCGTCTACGAACGGAGGCGAATCATGACCGCTGCATCCGCCGGCCAACCCCACCTCACGCTCGGTACGTTCCCCGTACACGACGTCGTGCTCGGCCATGCCACGCGCTGGACCGACGGCCTCCTGGAGATCGACCCCGACGAGCTCGCGGCTGAGATCCGCCAGGATCGGCGCATCCTCGACGCCGAGCTCCGGGTGCTCCGGCCGGGTGACTCGGTTCGGCTGGTTAACGTGCGCGACCTGATCGAGCCACGCATCAAGATCGCCGGCCCCGGCGTCTGCTACCCAGGTATCTGTGGTCGCCCCAACCTGACCGTTGGCGAGGGACGCACGCACCGATTGTCCGGGCTGGCGATTGCCGAGTCGGCCGACGCAGCGATCTACGACGGCAACGACGGCTGGCTGGACCGCTGGCTCGACATGTACGGGCCGGTCGCTGAGGCTGCGCCGACCGGCGGACTGCTCAACCTGGCGCTCATCCTCAAGGTCGAACCGGGCATCGTCTCCCAGGAGCGCAGCGACGCAGCCCACCGGGCCTCCCTCGACCTCTGTGACCGCCTGGCGCGCACGACCGTTGGCCTGACCCCGCCCGAGGAGCGCACATTCGTGCTGGAGCCCGTGATCCGTCAGCTCCCCCGGGTCGTCTACATCACCTGCCTGCGCTCGCCGCAGCACTATGCAGGCTCGCTCTACGCAAGCTGGGTCGCCATCTACGGGATGACTCGCCTGACGCCGCCCTGGCTGCTCCATCCGAACGAGCTGCTCGACGGCGCCATCGGCGGCCCGGCCTCCTCGCACGCCGCGACCACCTCCTGGATCATGACCAACAACCCGATTGTCCACGACCTGTACCAGGGGCACGGCGTGGACCATGAGTTTCTCGGCGTGATCGCGATCCGCACCCGCTGGACATCCCAGGACGAGAAGGATCTGACGGCGTATCAGGCCGCCAAGCTCGCGCGGATGCTCGGCGCAGATGGCGCGATCATCACGCACGATGCCGGCGGCAATGACTTTATGGAGGTCATGCAGACGGTTCAGGCATGCGAGCGGCTGGGGATCAAGACAGTCCTGGTGGCGCCGGAGGCTGCACCGGAGGACGGCGGGCTGCCACTGCTGATGGAGCTGCCGGAGGCGGACGCGATCGTCTCCACCGGCAGCGGCCGGCCGACAGCCGAGCCGCTCGTCATCCCACCACCGGCGCGGGTGCTGGGCGGCGCGGAGCTGTTCGCCACGCAGGACCGCCCCTGGGAGCGGCTCCCGGCCACGGCAACGATGTCCTCCACGCGATGGCGGGACCACTACGGAACGGGCACGATCTCCTGCTTCGAGTATTGAGCTGCGCTCGAACGGACGCCCTGCTGGAGAAGCCCGGCCGGCCACGGCCGGCCGGGCCGATCTCAGTAGCTCGCGCAGCTTTGGCGTCCAAAGCCGTAGTAGTCCTGCAGGTGGAACGCCCCGTAGCGCCCGGCAATCGGCAGCAGCTCGTCGCCCCATGACGGATCCGGCTCGATCGCGCCCAGCACCCGGTCGACCGGCCCAAACGGCCCAGGGACCGCCCCGGTCCCCGTGCTGACCGCCGAAACGATTGCCGTGTCGTTGATCAACAGCGGCGTGGCGTTCCCGTCCTCGTCGTCCTCCTCCTCGGTCACCAGGACGGTATGGATGCCCTCAGCTTCGCACGCCTTGACCGCGGCCACCGTGTCCACGAATCGACGCCCGCGCAGGTTGGTGGTCACGATGGCGCCTGACGCGCCGAGCAGCCTGGCAAGCTGTGCGTCGCGCTCGGCGATCAACTCCATCTCGGCCTGACCGCCCCAGTTGGAGCGGTGGACGATCACCCCCAGGAAGTTGAGGTCGCGGCCGTGGCGGCGGGCCAGCTCCAGGACGATTGGATCGTGGAGCATCGGCCAGCTCAGGAGCTGCACGCTGCCCTGGCTGACCGCGCCATCCAGCATCTCGGTAGGGTGGAGCGCCCAGGGCGCCGAGAGCCGGGTCACGCCGTAGACAGCGATGCCCACCTTGGAGTCCGGGCCGTGGCGAAACTCCGACGACATCAGGACCGGAATGTAGACCATGCCCGGCAGGCCCGGGTGGCGCGTCGTCAGGTCGAATACCTCGCGCTCGGGCGGCTCCAGGCCTGCCACGGCCATGGCCAGATGATCGGCGATCCGGAGCACGGCCCCATGCGTCGCCAGGTGACGGTCTTGCGAGTCGAGCCCGGCCACCGGCCGCAAGGTGACGACCAGGTTGACCAGGCCGGCGTAGGGCCGGGCGGCGCTCGGGCCGCTCATATCGATGAAGTCCTGCCGGCGCTCGCTCCGGTCGTAGGCGTGGGGCGCACCGCCGCGAATCAGGTCGCCCACAATCGCCTGCTCGTTCACGACGTCGACCGACTCGACGACGGCGAAGCCGCCCAGGCGGTGGGTCCGCCCCCGCCCGACCGTCGCCACCGCCCGGCCGCAGACCCCGGGATAGCAGGCGCCGCCCCCCTCAACCTTGACGCGCGGCTCGATCACATCGGCCACATTGATGATCCGGACCGACTCGCCAGGGCGGGTCAGCTCGACGTCCACTCGCTGGAGGTTGGGATCGGCGCGGGCGAGGTCGAGGACGGCCTCGCGGTCGATCTCCAGCACGCCGTCGGCCCAGCGCGTGCGCGATCCGAACCGGGCCTCGCGGACAGGGAAGGTGCCGAGATCAAGCCGCATCGACGGCCTCCTTCTGCTCGCTCGCGTCCGGGTCGAAGCGCGTCGGTCCAGTAACCGGCGTCTCCAGCGCCCGTAGCGCCGCGCTGACGATCCGTCGCCGCAGCGCCAGGTCGGCCGCGTCCGACAGGCCGGGATCGCCGCACACGTGCTCGACCCGCACTCCGGTAACCACCCGGTTGGCGCCGGCGCCCAGCGCGACCATCGGCAGCGCGCTGATCTGGACGACTGGCAGCCCTTGCCGCTCGATCTCCTTGCTGATCGTTGCACCGCAACGATTGCAGGACCCTCAAGTGGCGACCAGCAGCACGGCCCCAACATCGGCCTGTCGCAGCTCCTGCGCGATCTCGGCGCCCATCCGCTTCGCCTCGGCGACCGCCGTCTGGTTGCCGACCGTCGCGTAGTACGTCGGATGCAGCGAGTCGAACCGCCCGCCCGCCTCCAGCTCCCGCAGGACGTCCAGCGGGACCACGTAGTTCGGGTTGCGCGTGTTGACGGCATGGGTGCTGTAGCCGCCGTGGACAGACTCCCACTCGCCAACGGCGAGCGCCGACCGGTCGGCAATCGGATACCGGAAGAACCGCTCGGCCCGCGCCGACACCAGCCGGTCGGGGTTCCCCTTCGGCACCAGACCGCCGCTCGTGACCACCCCGAGCTTCACCCGCGCCAGGTCGGCGACCGGCGGCGTCGGCGCGACTGCGTCGTACCGCGCCACGGGGATCTCGGTCGTGAACGGACGCCCGCCGATCCGGGCGAGCGCCATGTCGACGGCCCGGGCCGCGCCGCTCTTCTCGCGCAGCACCGGCCGCCGGAAGCCGCGCCAGAGGTACCCTTCCTCGTCGGCGCTGCCGATCTCCCGGCCCGAGCCGAGCTTGAGCGCCAGCCGGGCCAGCGCCGACATCGCCCTGCCCATCTCGGCGACGTTCGTGCCGGTCGGCAGGCAGAGCAGATCATGCCGGTTGGTGGTGAATCCGGGGTTATCCGGGTACATGGCCGTGACGGCCTTGATTCCGAGTGCCTGGGCCTCGACACAGGCGCGAGCGCAGGCCAGCCCATACCGTCCGGAGTCGAAGGCCGGCCCGGCGACGACGACGTCCGGCCGGAGTTCCGTGAGCGCCGCGCGGATCGCCTCCGCCGCGCGCTCGGCCTCCTCGGCGACGAAGTTGTCGCCGCCGACGACCGTCGCGAGGATCGTGCCGTCCGCTCCCAACGCGTGCTGGAGCGCCCGGCCGGTCCCGACCGGGCCGTCACGCACCTCGATGGGGCGGTTGGCGGCCTCCTCACCGCCGATTCCCGCGAAGAACTGGTTCAGATAGTGGACGACTCTCATGGGCTCCGCCATCGGCGTACCCTCCACTGGGTGTAGCGTCTCTCCGACGGCCCCACCCCCGGCCCCGCCACACCAGTGGGCAAGGGGCCGGAGGGCGGGGCGTCCCGATCAGTGCGAGCCAGACCGGCCCGTGTGACGCGACCCTCAACCAGGTTTGAAGTCGGGCGTCCCGTCGTTCGGGGGCGCGATGACGACCGGCTGCTCGTCGAGCACGCCCGCAACCTGCTCCGCGAGGGCATTCAGGTCTGGTTTCGAGAGACCGTACTGCGTCGCCTGGATGATCCCGTTGGGATCGATGAAGAAGATCGTCGGGGTTGCCAGCGGGTCGTACGCCTGCGAGACCGGAAAATCGTCGCCGTCGATCAGCATCGGGAAGGTGACGCCGGTCCGCCCGGCGAACCAGTCGGCCGCCCGCGCCGGGTTCTGGGAGATGCCCCAGATGTGCCAGCGGTCCGTCGGGTAGGCCTGGTGCAGCCGCTCCAGGTAGGGAAACGCCAGCGTACAGGTGGCGCAGTCGGCCTTCATGAAGGCGAGCACCACCGGGCCATCGGCCAGCGCGTCGGCCAGGCGGTGTGACTCCCCCTTCGAGTCGAGCAGCGTGAAGTCAGGGGCGCGTTCACCCACGTCGAGCATCAGCTGGCTCCGTTCTGCTCGCGAACGCGCCGGGTTGACTCTGTCACGGCATCCGTGTCGAGCGAGAACGTCGCGAAGCTCAACTCACGCTCGTAGACATCCTCCGGGATCTGGGCCGTGATCTCCGTTTCGAGGACGTGGAAGACGGGCAGCTTGAGCGCCACCCCGGCCAGCGCGCCGGCCCACGACGGGTCACCCTCGGTGACGGTCAGCGCGTACAGCTCGCTGCTCTCGGCGGTCGGCATGCCCAGCAGCACGACCAGATCGTCGGTGCCTCCGGCATCGACGGCTCGCTTGATCTCTTCTTGACCTTCCAGGTCAACAGCTCCCGCGGACGTTCAAACGAAACAGTGGGTCTGCTCCAGCACCACGGTCGCGCCGGCCGCCTTTGCGCAGGCGCTGATCGACGGCCCCTGAATCCCGTCACGCTCTCCCAGGGCGAGCACGCGCTTACCGGTCAGGTCCACCATCATCTCGGTCACCTCCCATTTCGTTTTGCGAGGCCAGACGCGTCGGCGTCCAGACGCGCCATCGCAGGCCGTTGGTCGTATGAGATTGGTCAAGTGCGATTGGTCGTATGCGACTGGTCATATGCGTTTGGTCAGGGGTCAGGAGTTGCGCTCCAACAGGAACGAGAGTCCGTCTGACATCTGGGTCATTCGCCCGAGGAAGAGGCTGCCCTTCGCCAGGAACAGCGTGTTCCGGAGTGTACCATCTCGTATGCCATCGACAGCGTGCCCGAGAAACGGGACGGCCGATGCGACGTGGCCCTGGGTCGGCGAGAAGCCGGGCATGCCGTGGGCCTCGACGAAGGCCGGCAGATCGGCCGCCTTCATCTCGCCGCGCACCACGGCCAGCCCCGCGATCATCTTGTAGTTGGTCAGCGGGACGTTGCCGCTGCCGGCCGGCTCGGTGACCTCAGGGTCGTGCAGCTCGGTGGCGTAGCGGTCGACCTCCGCGAACCGCAGCCCAGCTTTTGCCAGCGGCTCCGCGACCAGCTTCTCGAGGATCTCACGCTGCGACGACTGCGCGCCGACGGTGTGGCGTCCGAGTGCGTCGAGCCGGATGACCGGACTGACGCCGTCGTCCGGCCCGACGTGGATCGCGAAGCCGGCCAGGACATCTTCGAGGATTGGCATGTCCCGCCCGAGGTGCGCCAGCGACTTCATGCCCAGCTTGGCGAGTGAGCAGCCGCCGATCACCAGCAGCTCATCGAAGACCCCGGCCACGCTCAGGCCGGCCCCAATGGCCAGCGCGTGATTCGGGCCGCAGCAGAACGCCTTGACGTCGGAGCCCGTCGCGTTGCGCAAGTCGCACCGCTCGGCGACCGCCTTGGCCAGGTTGCCGCCGCCGCGCTGGTAGCGGTCGCCGACCGCCTCTTCGCCGGAGCCGAGGACGTACTCGACCGCGGCCGGGTCGATCCCCGTCTGGGCGAGCAGCGTACGGGTCGCCATTGTGGCGCTGGCGAGGCAGGCCAGGTTCTCCAGCAGCACCGAGGCGCTGAGCGCTTCGTCCTCCTCGTGGGCGCGGTTCGCGCAGCCCACCAGCCGGCCGTCCGGCAGGGCGAGCGGTACGGCCTTGCCGTCGGCGCACTGGGCCATGATTGCCTCGCGCGTCTTGCCACGCGCCAGGTGCACGAGGTCGGCCGCCGTGACGAGGGGGTGGCCGGCCAGCCGCTCGCGCGCTTCCTGCAGAAACTCGTCTTCCAGCCAGATCAGGTCGAAGCGGTCGACGATCTTGAGCAGCCCGTACAGCTCCTCCTCCGGCATCAGCTCGCCGTACGGCATCCAGCGGGTCGGCGTGGCCGGGCTGCCGTGGCGCCACCAGGGCCGCTCGATGGTCCGCAGGTCGTCGGGGCGCAGCAGCCCCAGGAAGACCTGGTTCGGCGGGTAGGCCAGCGCGGCCTGGTAGGATCGCAGATGGCCGCGCATCCGGTCCCAGAGCTCCGGCTGGCGGGCGATCTCACGGACCGGTTTGGAGCCGTGCCGGACGAGGCCCGGCGCGTGTGCCAGGAAGTACCTGACGCCCTTGACGACAGCACGCCGCGCGGGGATTCCGGTCAGACCGTCGCGTACTCCTGCCATCAATTGACCTCGTCTCTCCCCTGCCTCCCGTCTCCACTCCCGCGCAGGAGCACGGTCGGGGGGCAGGGGGCCGTCTAGTAGTCCACGCAGCCGATGCGTCCCCACCCATAGTAATCAACCCAGTAGCGGGCGATGTGCCCGCCACCTTCGCCGGGCCGCTCGGCGTACCACGCGGGCGCCGGCTGGACGGCGCCGAGAACCCGCTCGACGGCCGGGAACGGGCCGGGCACCTCCGAGTCGCCGCAGCTCACGGCACTCACGACCTCCGGCGTCGAGAAGATCAGCGGCGGAGCCTGCCCATCCTCGTTGGGCTCCTCGACGGTGCACAGGGTCGTCTTGATGCCCCGCTGCTCGCACGCCTGGACCCCCAGGATCGCCTCGATAAACCGGTTGCCCCGCACGTCCACCGTCGTGACGGCGCCCTGTGCGCCGAGGATCGCTGCCAGCTCGGCCACCCGGAGCGCCGCCAGCCTCTTCTCGCGCTGGGCGGTCCAGTTGGTGCGCGCGATGATGCAGCCGAGGAAGTTGAGATCCGTCCCGTGGCGGCGCGCCAGCTCCATCACGATCGGGTTGTTCGCCTGGAGCCAGCTTGTCTTGCGGGTGATGGCCCCGTCCAGGATCTCGGTCGGCTGAAGCAGCCAGGGCGCCGAGAGACGGGTGATCCCGTAGACAGCGGTGCCGATCCCCGAGCGCGGCCCGACCCGGTGCTCGGCCGAACGGAGGTTGGCGATGAAGACCACGCCCGGCAGCGTCCGGTCGGCGACTGCCAGGTCGAACGCCTCGACCGAGGTTGGCGCCTGGCTGCATGTCGTCTCGGCGAGCCGATCTGACACGCGCAGCACGGCCGCGCGCTTCGCCTCGTCCCAGTCCTCGTCGCTGAGGTCTCCGTCCATGGTGAAGGTCAGGACGATGGCGCAGAGCTTACCGTACGGCTGGACGGCGCCCGTCCCGGCCATCTCCACGAAGACGTGCGACCCGCGCGACTCGCCACGCGCCGGCCCGAGATCGTCGGGCGAGTCCACGCACTCGAACAGGCCCAGGCCGCCGAGACGGTGCGTCCGGCCGCTGCCGACCGTCGCGACGTCCCGCTCGCAGACGCCGGGGTAGGTGCAGCCAGGGCCATCGACCTTGATGCGCGGCTCCAGCACGTCGTGGACGTTGATGATCCGCGCCGAGTCGCCCGGGTGGGCCACGTCGATCGTCACGGCCCGAATGCGCCGATCCTGGCAGATCAGCCCGGTCAGCTCGTCCGGGTCGATGGTCAGGACGCCATCAGCCCAGCCGGTCCGGCCGCCGACTTCAACGCGCCGGACTTCGAACGTTGCCAGCTCAAGTCGCATGGGGCGCCTCCCGCTCGACGTGCGGCTCGAACAGCGTCGGCCCGTCGACCGGTGTCTGGAGTGCCCGCAGCGCCGTCGTCACGATTGCCTCGGCCAGCGCCCGGTCCTCCTCGGGTGAGAGCGATGGATCGCCGCAGACGTGCTCGATCCGCACGCCCCGAACGACCCGTGGCGCGCCGACGTTGAGCGCGAGGGACGGCAGGGCACTCATCATCGCGACCGGGATGCCGGCCCGCTCAAGCTCTTTGCTGATCGTTGCACCGCAACGATTGCACGTCCCTCAAGTCGCCACCAGCAGGACAGCGTCCACGCCGGCAGCCCGGAAGTCTCGGCCGATCTCGTCGGCCATTCGCTTGGCCGTCGCCACGGCCGTTCCGTTGCCCACAGTCGAGTAGAAGTAGGGGTAGACGCTGCCGATGAGGCCCTGCCGCTCCAGATCGCGGACCGTGCCAATCGGAAGCGCATAGTTCGGGTTGCGGGTATTCAGGATGTCGGTGCTGAAGCCGCCGTGCACCGACTCCCAGTCCGCCACGGTCAGCGCAGCGACGTTCTCGATGGAGTAGCGAAAGCAGGTGCGAGCGCCGCCAGATACCTGGCGATCCGGATTCCCGCGCGGCACCAGCCCACCACTGGTCACCAGGCCGATCCGCGCCCGGCGCAGATCGGCCAGCGGCGGCAGCGGCTTCACGTCCTCGTAGGAGACCACCGGGATCTCGGTCTGCCAGGGCCGGTCCGCCAGCCGCTCAACCAGCATGTCCACGGCTCGGCAGGCAGCCGACCGTTCGTGCAAGGCGGCCCGGCGGTAGCCGCGCGGGAGGTATCCCGCCTGCGCGGCCGGTCCGGGCTCCTCGCCACGCGCGAGCGTCAGTGCGAGCCCGGCCATGGTCGGCAATACCCGCCCCATCTCGGAGGCGGTGCGTCCGGTCGGGACGATGTAGAGGCTCCGCCGTCCCATGGCGACGCCCGGGTTCTCCGGATACATCCCGCTCACCACGGGGATGCCGAGCCGCTGGACGATGGCCTGCCCGAGCGCTGCGCACGCCAGGCCGTACCGCCCGGCGTCAAACGCCGGCCCGGCGATCACCACGTCCGGCCGCAGCTCGCCGATGGCCTGCAGCCCACCGTCGATGGCGTCAGCCTGCTGTTCGTTGACGTAGTTGTCCCCGGCCGTCACCGTCCCGACGAGTTCGGCCTGCGCGCCGAGCAGGGTCTGCAGGAGTCGGCCGGGACCGACCGACCCCGCCACGACCCGTATGCCAACGTTCGCCTGCTCTTCGCCGCCGATGCCGGCGAAGAACTGGTTCAGATAGTGGACTACCCGCACGGTATCCGCCATGACGCGCCTCCTTGCCACGCGGTGCCACCACGCCGGCTGTCCAGCGTGCCAGGCCTGGCAGCGCCGTTCACAGCTCCGCGCCCCCCGAAAGTCGTCTCCACCAGGACGATTTTCCCACAGGCGCCCCAACAGTCCGTGATTCGGATGACGCTGGCACCGAGGTCGGCAAGCATCTTTCCCAGCGGGCGTCAGCCCGCCCCGCCGCATCGAGAGCGACCAAAACCTTTTACCCCAGGCTTGTATCACAGACGCGCGGGAAAGGCAACAGGTCCGGCGCTACGGTCAGGGCGATTGCATGTTGATGTCGTCGTGCGGCGGCGTCGGGGCTTGAAAGCCCCGCCTACGATCCTGCAGTCGCTGCGCGACGCTCCAG
>JADZEM010000215.1 GCA_020850535.1 Chloroflexota bacterium | reverse complement strand
GTCGCACCAGTGCCTGCCGTTCCCGACGGCCGTCGCGCAGCAACTGCATGCGTGTAGGTGGGGACGTCAGTCCCCGCCCGCCCGTTCCATGATGCTTCGGGTACACCAATGAACATGCAATCGCCCTGCTTGCACCGTGCGTCATCCTGGGGTACGGTCCCCTCCATGTCTCACTCTGCACGCAACGACGCGGGCATCGCCGCACACCGCCCTGTGGCTGCCCGTCGTCTGGAGACCAGACCCATGGGGACGACACCATGACCCCGCGCAAGGTCTTCGGACCGACTACCCGCATCGCCGCCGTCGAGGCGTTCGCCATCGTCGGCGACAAGGACTACGTCGGCGGGGCCGGCCTCAAGCCGCCAGCCGGCACGGCCCCCCAGCAGCGCCGCGCCATTGCCGAGATCGGCGACCGCCACATCTGCGTCTATCCGCCGCAGGCCCAGTCGTGCCTGGTCAAGATCACCGCCGAGGATGGCACAGTCGGCTGGGGCGAGGGGCACGCACCGCTCGGGCCGCGCGCCACCGCCGCCGTCGTCACAGACGTACTCGCGCCGCTGCTGATCGGCGAAGACCCCCTGGCCATCGAAGCCCACTGGGAGCGGATGTACGGCAGCATGCGGCTGCGCGGCCACGTCGCTGGCTACCAGCTCGAAGCGATGGCCGGGGTGGACATCGCGCTGTGGGATCTGGCCGGCAAGCTGACCGGCCTGCCCGTCTACCGACTGCTCGGCGGGCCGTTCGCCACCGACCTACCCTGCTACGCCTCGGGGGTGCCCGGACGGACCGTCGAGGAGCGCGCCGCCAGCGCCGAGCGGTTCATCGCCGAGGGCTACACGGCGATGAAGGCGTCTATCGGGCGTGGCAACCTGGACGAAGACCTCGCAGCAGTGGCGGCGCTGGTCGAGACCGTCGCCGGCCGTGCCGACGTGCTGGTGGACGCCCACGGCGCCTACGCCAGCCACAGCGCGCTGTTCGTCGGGCGCGAGCTGCAACGGATGGGCGTCCGCTGGCTGGAAGACCCGCTGCCACCGGAGGACGTCGAGGGGTACGTGGCACTTTCGGCAGCACTCGAGATGCCGGTGGCAGCCGGCGAGACCGAGTGTACGCGCTGGCAGTTCGAGGAGCGTCTGCGGCAGAAGGCGGTTGACCTGATCCTCCCGGACATCTGCCGGGCCGGCGGCATCAGCGAGGGCAGGAAGATCGCGCTGGTGGCAGACCTGCACAACGTCCGCTGGGCCGCCCACGTCAGCATGGGCACCTCGGTTCACGTGGCCGCCGCCGCCCACCTCGCCGCGGCCTCGGCCAACTTCTTCATCTTCGAGTTCTCCAGCACACCGAACCCCATCGGCGATGTCCTGCTGACCGGGCCGCTGCATCCGGTAGGCGGGGCACTTCGCGTGCCGGATGGCCCCGGACTCGGCATCACCTTCGACGAAGCGAAGCTCCGGCAGCATCTCCTGTAAGTCGCATTTCCTGTACGTCAGAGAGGACCCGCATGAGCAAGCATGGACCTTTCCGAGGGATCTTCGCGATCCCAGTCACGCCGTTCACGCCTGAAGGCGATCTCGACATCCCCTCGCTGCGGCGGTGCGTCGAGTTTTGCGTGGTGGCAGGGGCCGGCGGCGTCGTCGCGCCGGTGAACGCCAGCGAGTTCTTCACGCTCACCGAGTCCGAGCGGAAGAAGGTCGTGGAGACTGTGGTCGAGCAAACGAACGGCCGGATCCCCGTGGTGGCGGGCGTCAGCGGTTCGTCCACCCAGGTGGCCGCCGAGATGGCCGCCCACGCCGGCAGGGTCGGTGCGGACTCGGTGATGGCGATGCCGCCGTTCGTGCGGCACCCCGGTCCAGACGAGATCGTGGAGTTCTACGGGGCCGTCGCCAGGGCGGCCGGCGTGCCGGTCTGGATCCAGAACTGCATCGCGCCGATGGGCACGCCGATGGCCCCGGCCCTCTTGGCGCGGCTGTTCCGCGAGATCCCGGGCGTCGAGTATCTGAAGGAGGAGACGTCCCTCGCGCCCCAGGTGATGACCCAGGTCAAGAACCTCGCTGGCGACGACATCAAGGGCATGATGGGCGGCATGGCCGGCCGCTATCTATTGGACGAGTACGCGCGCGGGGCCTGTGGCACGATGCCGGCCTGCGAGGTGACCGACGCCCATGTCGCCGTCTGGAACGCCCTGGAGCGGGGCGATGAGGCCGAGTCACGACGGCTGTTCCGTGAGATCCTGCCGCTGCTCAACATCGAAGCGATGTACTCGTTCGTGGTCTACAAGGAAGTGCTCTACCGGCGCGGCATCATCGCCTGCCCGAAGTCGCGCGCACCCGGCTCGCCCACGCTCGACGAGCACTCCAGCCGCGAGCTCGACCTGATCTTGCGTGACCTCTCGCCGTTGCTGACGGTGAAGATTCCGACGACAGCGGGAGCCTGATGAGCGACGACACGACCAGCCAGGATGCACTGCCCGCCGTGCCTCCCTCCTGGGAGAATGAGGGACACCGACTCTTTCGCTTCGCCTCAGCCGACGGTAAGGCCGTCGCGTGGCTCTGCCCGGAGATCGGCGGGGACACCATCGCCTACGCCGTCAAGGTCGGCGGGGAGTGGGTCCACGTCCTCGCCATCGGCACGCCCGCCGAGGTGACCGACGCGCCCTCGCGCTACGGCCTGCCGCTGCTCTTCCCATTCCCCGGGCACATGCGGGACCGACAGTATCAGTGGAACGGCCAGACGATCACGGTGCCGCCAACCGTCCCCGGCATCGACGCGGTCACCCACGGCTTCGCGCACGTGCGCCCCTGGCGGCTGACCCGGCACGCCGAGACCGGCGCGTCAGCCGAGTTCCGCACGCCTGACGACCTCGACGCCGAGCAGGCCGCAAGTTACCCGTTCACCGTCCGGCTGACCCAGGATCTCGACCTGACGGAGGCGGGCGATCTGCTGGTCCGCCTCACCGCCGTCAACGAGGGCGACGCGCCGGCCCCGGTCGCGTTCGGCCTGCACCCGTACTTCGGGGAGGGCGTACTCGGCCCGGACCGCACCCAGGTTCACGTCGATCTGCCGGGCGCATCGGCGCGGGTCCGCACCGGCGAGCGCGCCCCCTACATGACGGGCGAACGCGAGCCGGCCCCGCCGAACCCGGTCAGCATCGTCGCGATGGGCGAGACGATGGCGACCGGCCGCACCGACTTCCAGGAGGGCGGCGACACAGCCGTCATCCGCGACTTGCGCCCGATTGACGGTCGGGCCGGCTGGACCGTCGAGGTCTTCATGAACGGGTTCAGCGACCTGCTCTTCTTCGCGCCGCCCTGGCAGAACTCGATCTCCATCGAGCCGCAGAGCCACATGCCCGGCTGCGCGTCCCTGCCGGAAGGCCATCCCGAGGGGCTGGTCGCGCTGGCCCCGGGCGCATCGCTGGAAGCCGTCTGCCGGATCCGGCTGGTGGCCCCAGAGGGGAGTACGTCCGTGTCGTGACACCCGGACCACCCCTCCGACGTTTCACCATCGGCACAGGGAGCTTGCAGGATGGGGCGCTCCTAGATTGCCGGGCGGGTGGAATGTCGGAGGTGGGGGGGTGGCACGGAACTCACTGCGAGCGGGCGGAGATGCAGCCGGCGCGGCCGGGCGCGGACTGCTGGGCAGGTTTGGCTGCGGCGGTCTGGGCATCGCAGCCGCGGTCGTGGTTGTGCTCGGCTATCTCGCGATGTCAGTCAATGTGGTGCCGCCAGGCCACGTCGGCGTGGTGGTGCAGCTTGGACAGGTGCAGCCAAACCCGCTGCCGCCGGGCGTCTATTTCAGACCGTTCTTCGTCCAGAACGTCATCGACTTTGAGACGCGGGTCCGGCCACACAACTTCCGCGAGATCGACGCTGCCAGCCGCGAGTACCAGAGCGTCAAGCTGACCGGCACCCTCAACTTCTCGATCGATGCCCCGCAGGCCGACGACCTGTATCAGCGGGTCGGGCTGGACTTCGCCGGACGGGTCATCGACGCGGCGTTCTCAGACACCATCAAAGAGATCATCCCCCGCTTTGCGGTGACGGAGATCCTGGCCAAGCGCGAGGAGATCCGCACCCAGACCAAGGACAAGCTGTCGCAGACGCTCGGGCGGTACGGCATCCTGGTGGAGGACGTCTACCTGACGAACATCTCGTTCAGCCCGGAGTACACCCAGGCCATCGAGCAGAAGCAGGTGGCGCAGCAGCTGGTGGAGCGCGAGCGCGAGGTCCTGAACCAGAAGAAGATTCAGGCCGAGCAGTCCGAGGTGCAGGCGCTGGGTGAGGCCAAAGCCGAGGTCGCCAGGGCCCAGGGCGCCGCCGAAGCGAACCGCCTGCTGACCCAGTCGATCACGCCTGAGCTGATCGAGTACCAACGGGTCCAGAAGTGGGACGGCCGAATGCCGCTCTACCAGGGCAACGCCAACGTGATGCTGCCGGTACCGTCGCCAACGCCCCGGTAGGGGTCGTGGGTCGTGGGTCGTGGAAATTGACCGGCAAATGGGCGACGCGGTTTCAGTGCATCATTGCAATTCTCCATGTCATCCTGAGCGCAGCGAAGGACCTCACCCGCTGACCGTCACGGTTGGGAGATCCTTCACGTCGCTCGCAAGCTCGCTCGTTCAGGATGACATACGCTTTGCTGACCGCTGACCGCTGACCCAACCGTGACGGTCAGCGGGTGAGATCCTTCGCTGCGCTCAGGATGACAATTGCAGCTTGCATGCTTTCACCAACATTGACGACCCTCGACCCTCGACCCTCGACCCTCGACCCTCGACCCTCGACCCTCGACCCTCGACCCTCGACCCTCGACCCTCGACCCTCGACCCTCGACGCTTCACAGACCCAGCATCAACTGGGCGATGCTGAAGTAGAGGAACAGCCCGGTCCCATCCACCAGCGTGCTGATGAACGGCGCTGACACCACCGCCGGATCGATCTTGATGCGGTGCAGGATCAGCGGCAGCACCGCCCCAACCATCGCCGCCCAGACCACGATGAACAGGGCGGTGACCGCCACCACCGGGCCGATCTCCGAGCCGACGCCGAGGATGATGGCGCGGGTGAACGTGACTGCCCCCATCACCAGCCCCAGCAGCACGCCCACCGCGGCCTCGCGCAGGAACACGCGGAAGATATCGCGGAAGTGGACCTCGCCAACGCCCATCGCGCGGACCAGCGTGGTGACCGTCTGCGACCCGACGTTCCCGCCAATGCCGATCAGCAACGGGATGAAGAACGTCAGCGAGACGACCCGGCCCAGCGTGTCCTCGAAGTGGCTGAGCACCGACCCGGTGAACGCCCCGCCCACGAAGAGCACCAGCAGCCAGACGACGCGCTTGCTGAACAGGTGGAAGATGCTGGCACGCAGATACGGCTCGTCCAACGGCTGCGAACCGCCGAGGCGCTCGATGTCTTCGCCGGCCTCTTCCAACAGGACGTCCGCCGCGTCGTCGGCGGTGATGATGCCGAGCAGCCGGTCATGGTCGTCGACGACGGGCAGCGCCAGGTAGCTGTTCTTGTCCAGCAGGCGGGCGGCCGCCTCCTGGTCGGCGTCGGCGCGGATGCGCGTCACATCGCGGTACATGAGCTGCGAGACGAGCTTCCAGCGCGGTGACAGCACCAGGCTCCGCAGCGAGAGCACCCCGAGCAGCTTGCCCGTTCCAGGCTCCGTCACATAGACGTAGTAGATCGTCTCGGCCTCTTCGGCCACGCGCCCGAGCTGCTCCAGGGCTTCGTCCGCCGTCAGATACGGCGCGACCGACACGAAATCCGGCGTCATGATGCCGGCCGCGCTCTCGGGCGGATACGTCAGCAGCTCGCGGACGTCCTCCGCCTCCTCGTGCTCCATCTCGTCGAGGATGGCCTCGGCCTCGCGCGGATGCAGCTCGCCCATGACGTCGGCAGCATCGTCCGGGTCCATCTCTTCGAGGACATCGGCGGCCTGTGCCCGCCCGAGCTTTCCGAGCAGGCGCGCGGCGTCGAAGGCGTCCAGCTCCGCCACGATGTCGGCCAACGCCTCGTCGCCAAGGCGGGTGACCAGCCGCCCAAGCTCGTTCGGCGAGAGATCGGCCAGCGCCTGTGCCAGCTCCTCACGCGGGGCGGCGTGCAGGCTCGCCAGGTCGGGGGCATGGCCGTTGGACAGCGCCGCGCGCAAGACTGCGCGGACGTCGGACGCGTCCACGCTCCGGGGCGTCAGCGTCTCCATCTACGGCACCTCCGGTGGCGACTACGAAAAACACCCTCCCACATCGGGAGGGCGCCGGAGGTGGTCTGCCCGCGCGCCGCGAGCAGGGCGGCGTCAGGCAGAGCCGGCGGCGATCTCCTCGTCAGGAGCAGCGCTGGCGGTCGGGTTGGTACTAGCAGGGTCTGCGGTGGACATGACTGGCCTGAGTGTACCCCTGCACGGGTTGTGCCGTCGACTGCCACAGGTTTCCAGACAGCCGCGTCGCTTCGTCACTCTGGGCGGCTCGTGCCGGGTGGCTCGCGCCCCGAACCCTGGGCATGCCAGGCCGTGGCGCCGGCTGGCCCCCGGCGCCCCCGCGGGTCGTCAGACCCCCCCCGGGCCGCGCAGGCCCACCATCGTG
>JADZEM010000214.1 GCA_020850535.1 Chloroflexota bacterium | reverse complement strand
GCTGCATAACCCTCACGGATCCGCCGCCCGAGCTTCCGGCTGTAGCTCTCGGCCTCGACGGCCTCGCGGGCCCACTCGTCCCATCGTTCGTCGTCACTGGTCAGGATCCTCTCGTCTGCGAACAGGAGCGCGGCGCCGGCCGCGTGCAGGTCGTGGCGGGCGTTGACGGCGGTGCGCAGGTCCCGCGCGAAGCGGCTGACGTAGCCGACGACGAGGACGTCGTACTCGACGCCCGCGGCCGCCATCATCTCCGCGAACTGCGACGTTGAGCCGACCGTGCGCCCCGAGTGCGCGACCTGCCAGGCGAGTCCGGTGTCGACGAGGCCCCAACGCTCGATCGCGCGGTCCTGCTGCTCACGCTGGGCGTCCGGTCCGAAGGCGTCGAACTGGCCGGCGGTGCTCTCGCGGATCCAGCGCGCGGCGCGGAGGCCGCGGAGGTCGTCGAGCGAGTGGAGCAGGGTCATCGCTCACGCGGGCTCCGTCTTCGCGGGCGTCACGACGCGCATCGTACGCCGGCGCTCCTGGCGCTCGCTTGCCTTTCGCTCAGCGATGGCGCGGGCGACGTCGACGAGGACCTCGAGCAGCGCGGTCGTGCCGGGGAGTTTCTCTCGCGAAAAGGTGCGGGGGTCAGCAGCGCCGCCACCGGGAGCCCGTCGCGTACCCACCCCCCCACGCCCCGCTGCCCTCACCCTGCCGCTCCGATCTCGCTGAGCCGTTCGGGTGCGTGTCGCTTCACCGCGTCGGCCGCGCATCAGCCCATCACCTCGCGCCGCGCGCGGCGCCGGATGAAGTTCTCGAAGTCCGCCAGATCGTCGCCGCCAGTCGCTGCACCGCGCAGCGTCAGGGCCTGCACCTCGCGGACGCCGTCGAACAGGCGCAGCCAGCGGGCCTGATCGTCGGTGACCCGCCGGCGGCCGACCTTGAGCTCGATCGCGAGCAGGCGCCCGCCACGGATCGCGATCAGATCAGGGAACCCGGGCTCAGAGCGCCGCGAGTCGTACGGGTGGAAGACGCTGTAGCCGTGACGGGTGAGGAGCTCGACGACGCGGACCTGGAACGCGGCCTCGTCGGTCAGGCTGGCAGCGGCCAGGACGAGCGGGTCGGGGCGGTAGGCGCGGGCGGTCACAGTTCGGCTCTCCGTCGCAGCTCATGCGGCTTTTGCGATCGGCATGGTGTCGGCACGACCGGAAGGGCCATGAGTTCACTCATCGTCCGCAGCCTCGCCCTCCACGGCGTCGACCTGCGCACGCAGCCGAGCCACGTCCGCCTCCGCCTCCTCCAGCGCGGACTTGGCCTCGGGTCAGGTTGCGCCGCCGCCAGGCCAGCCGGTTCTCGGCAGCGGCCAGCTCACGCAGTCGCGTCGACCTGGTGCTCATGCCTCGAATCCCTCGCGCGCGCACATGCGTGACGCAGGCGCCATAAAGGCGCGTCTGCTGTCCCGTCCCCTCGTCTCCGGTGTCCCGCTGTCCCGTCGATTTCGCGGGACAAGATTCGTGCTCAAATCGACCAAAAACGGGACAAACCGCGGGACAACAGGACTATTTGCGTCATCACGCAACAGGACAGAAAACGGGACAGCCATCAGCCGTTGCCCCACTGGTCCGAGCCGATCTTCACGAAGCGCGGCGGCTTGTCCTTCTGGCCACGGCGCAGGGTGGTGCGCACGCTGTTCGGCTTGGTCGGCTCGGCCTCCTCGTCGTCGAGGTCCTCGTCCAGCGCGTCGCAGATCTTGCTCACGGTCAGGGGCCCGGAGCGCAGGACCGTCTCGATCCGGCGTGCCAGGTCCTCGCCGGCCGGCTTCTCGAACACGTCGACCGGCAGGCCGTCCAGCCAGCTGATCTCGACCAGCGTCGCCGGCTGGCGCTCGTAGTTGTTGTGCTTGCGGTGGGTGAGCAGGATCCGCTCGCCGCTCTTCTTGGCTGACCACGTGACCCGGCTCAGGTTGTGCCAGAAGACCGAGCCGAACGGGTAGCGCAGGTCGTCGCTCTTGGTGACGTGGCCCAGGCTGAGCGCCGGCCGACCGATCAGCTCGAGGGCTCCGGCGTACTGGCTCACCGCCTCCGGCTTGAGAGGGTCGGTGCCCGAGCAGGCCGGCACGATCGAGTCGATGACCAGGAACGTCGCGTCCCAGTCGCTCGCCAGGCGCAGCAGGTCGTCGGCCTGCTCCCAGATCGCCCCGCGCTGGCCACCCCAGGCCGCGGTCAGCGGCGCGACATGGATCACCTCGCCCAGCAGGTGCGAGCCGCCCATGGCGTACACCCGCCGCGCCCACTCGTCGGGATGGTTCTCGTAGTCGCAGATCAGCACCCGCTGGCCGGCCTTGGCCAGCTGCAGGGTCCACCACGCCGCCAGCAGGCCCTTGCCCACGCCGCCGGTGCCGAACAGCACGGTGTGGCCCAGCGGGTCGAGCCGGCCGAAGAGCATCGGCGGCGGTGGCTCCATGCTCATCTCGGCCAGGGTCCGCACCCCGAGCCGTTGGCCGATGCCCGATTCGAGCATGGCCTCGGTGTCCCAGCGCAGGCGATCGACGTGCCCGCTGGCCCGCGCCAGCTGCTCGAGCGCCGCGCTCCGCAGATCGGCGATGCCCGCCGTCAGCTCCAGCTGCCGGCGCGCCGGCATGCGGGCCAGGGCCTCGGCGCCGCGCTGCCAGTCTGCGAGGTCGACCGGCGTCAGGCCCTCGGGATCGGTCAACCACGCGGGTAGGCTCAGCTCCTCGGTCTGCGCCCCGCTGGTCGACGCCGCAGGATCCGGGTCGACAGGCGCTTCCGGCGGCATCTGCGGCCGCGACAGCGCCTCCCAGGCAGCCTCGACGTCGGGCACGGACTCCCCCTGGCTCGGCTCGGGTCGCATCGGTCAGGCGATCTTCCACAGTCTCAGCAGCTCCAGCCGCCGCTCCCGGGTCCGGCTGGCGGCGCCGAACAGCGCGGCCGCGGTGGCCCGCCTGGTCGGGTCCAGCTCGGGGCGCCGGCCACGCTCGCGGTAGGCCACCTCGGCCTCGTACAGCGCGGCCAGGTGGTCGATGCGCGGGTCGCCCTGCAGCTCGGCCCTCATCGCTCGCTGTGCCCCCCGTCGCGCTCGTCGTCGGGGCTGAAGTCGCCGGGCCAGGGCGCCGGTGCGGCCGTCTCCTCGGTAGCCTGAGCGGAGAGGCGGGCGTACTCGGCGAGGATCAGGTGCCCGAATCTGCCACCCGCCATCTTCGCCGCGATGGTTCCTTCGCCGCCCATGAAGTTCGCCCAGTCGGTCGGGCGCTCTCTCTCCATGATCGCTGAAGCACTCCGCACGGCTGAGGCGAGCATGTACTCGTCCAGCGCAGACGGCGCAGCGGCGCGGGCCTCGGCCTCGAACGCTCGCTCGATCAGGTCACCCGTCTCGCGATCGAAGTAGTCCGCGAGCAGGTGAGTGCCACGGTGGAACCGACCGCCACCATGGGCGTACTGGATGCGGGTCGGGAGCGGTCCCGCCGCTGTCGCAGGCTCTCGTGGCTCGGCGGGGCGGTCATGCGATCCGTGACCTTCGCCTGTCTCGACGTTGACCACGCGACCACCGCAGCCGTTACAGATGCCGATGGGGAAGCGGACACCCGTTACCTCCCCGTGGCCGATGATCTTCTCGCCCAACGTCAGCGTTGCGCCGTGCTGATCCATCGGCATTCGCGGCTCACCCATCAGCTCCGCTCCTCCTCCGGTGCTGCTCCGGCGTTGCGGTGGCATGGGCACTCGCATCGAGTCCGCGAGCCGATCGGGTAGACCTCGCGCTTGCCGAAGTCCACCCCTCCGCCGTCATTGAATGGGTCGGGCGTGACGGATGATCCGCAGGCGAGGCACATGTAGACGCCGCTCGGTCTATCGAGGCCATCCGTCAACTCAACGGCGTCCTCCCGGCTCGGCTCAGAGGGTGATGTGGCCCCGGTGAGAGCGGCACGGTTCCGGGCGTCGGCTACCCATCGGGCGTCAGCTTCGAGGATGAAGTTGCCGATCTGCGGCCCGCCCGCACCTTCGCGGACCATCCACACGATGGAGCCGCGCTCGGCAACCCACGGGGCGTCCGAAACCTCGTCTACCGGGAACGCCTCCGCGAGTTCGTCCAGCGCCGCTTCTAGGTCCGGTCGCTCCGTCGCCTCTGTAGAGACCCGCCCGACTCCGATGACGGAGCGGAACCAGACGCCGCATGCGACGCAGTACAGGTCGCCGCCGTCGATGCGGGTCAGTTCGCGCAGTAGGCCGTCGCAGACATGATAGGTGTGCCATCCATCGGGCTTCGGCTCATCCACGCAGGCCCGCCCATCATCGAATCCAGCATCGTAGGATCGCTTGTCGGCCCAGGCAGGAACGTCGTAGGTCATGGCCTAGCCTCCTCATGGCACCGACAGCGGCACCGCCCCCACAGGTGATCGTTCCCAACGTCCATGACGCCTTGAGTGCAGCGGTCGCACGCCTTCTGCGGTCGGTGTGGCTCTGTAGAGGCTCCCGATGGGCGGGCGGGCTCGCTCATGTCTCCACCGCCAGTCGGTACTGCTCCGGCTCGACCCCGAAGGTCCAGGCCACCGCCTCCTGGCAGGTGCGCATCGACGGCGGTACGCGCAGCATGTAGCGCTTGCGACTGCCGTCGGGCTCGGGCGTGGAGTTGGCGACCTCGACCATGACCAAGGGCTCGTCGTCAGCCTGCGGCAGGCGCCACAGCGTGCGGGGATGGCCGAGGCCATCGGTGTCGGCGTGCACCTGCGCTGCATGCGAGGCACGCAGGTAGCGCTCGGCTCCGTAGCGCTCGACCATGACTCGCCGGACCTCGGCGTTGGGCTCGGCGTTGATCTGCTCGACGGTCAGGCTGTGCGGTGCGGTGATGACCTGCGCCGGGACGCGCACGCCGTGCCAGGCGTACACGCCCCAGCCTTCCCAGCCGACCGCTGGCCCGTCCTCGGAGTGCAGGCGATGCGAGCCCCAGCCGCGCGGCGCGATCTGCTCGGTGCGGATCGTGTGCGGCCGCTCGCTGACCATGATGAAGTCGCGGTGCGGCCACCACCAGCAGGCCGATTCCATGGTTGCCTCGTAGGCGCGGGCGCGATCCCACAGGTCCCCCGGCAGCTCCAGCCCGGCGACCTCTCGGAAGTAGCTGGTCCACGCGCCTCCCCACCAGTAGCCGCCGACCCAGAACTGCCCACCCAGGTAGCGATACCACGCTTCACCGACGGCTCCACGGACGGCGTCACCGACGGCTTCATCGACGGCGTCACCGACGGCTTCATCGACGGCTCCACGGACGGCGTCACCGACGGCTTCATCGACGGCGTCACCGACGGCTTCATCGACGGCTCCACCGACGGCTCCACCGACGGCGTCACCGACGGCTCCACCGACGGCTCCACCGACGGCTCCACGGACGGCTTCACGGACGGCTTCATCGACGGCTCCACCGACGGCTCCACCGACGGCTCCACGGACGGCTCCACCGACGGCTCCACGGACGGCTCCACCGACGGCTCCACGGACGGCTCCACCGACGGCTCCACGGACGGCTTCACGGACGGCTTCATCGACG
>JADZEM010000213.1 GCA_020850535.1 Chloroflexota bacterium | reverse complement strand
TACGATCCTGCAGTCGCTGCGCGACGCTGTAGTCTCACCAGTCCCTGTCCGTGCCCGGTGTCCGTCGCGCAGCGACGGCATGCGTGTAGGCGGGGACTTCAGTCCCCGACCGCCCGTTCCATGATGCATCGGGTACACCAGTGAAGTTGTTTGATTGCATCACTCGGCAAGTCGATGATGCCGGGCTAGGCGATGTCCGCAGCATCAGCACCAGTCCCTGGTCCTGCGCATACGTCGGTGAGACGACGATGCTCTGAATCTGACGATATGGGACACCGTCAAGCTCGGGCTGAGCGCGAGTCGGCTGCCAGGATGCGCCGCCATCTCGCGACAGGACCACGCCGATGCTACGGATGTGGTCCTCAGTTGGGCGCGGGCGACGGTCCATCATCACAGACGGGACCAGGCTGGAAACTGCGGTCGCGAAGATGAGGCTGGCGACCCTCTGGCTGCCAGCCTGGGCCGACGGCGCAAACGCGATGTCCCCAAAGACCTGATCGCTCCAGGGAGTGCTGTCGGTCCAGTTCACGCCAGCGTCCACCGAATGATAGAGGCGTCCATTCGCGGTGATGAGCACGACACTGTCTGTGCCCATGTCAGGTGAAAGCCTCAAATCAAGGACTGGCGCCGCGACCTGCTGCGGAACACCAAAGACCTCGTGCCAGGTGTCACCTTCGTCAGCCGACCGGTACACGTGGTACGTGTCCTTTGGTACGCCTGAGGTCGGACGGACAGCTACCAGGAGCGTGCGGCCTGACGGTGTGGGCGGCCCGACCGCCACGGCCATCGCATGCTGAGCCGGCGAGAGGTTGGTGACCTGCTGCCAATGCTCGCCACCATCCTGCGTCCGAAACATGGAGGCAGGAGTGTCCCGACGCAGTGGTTGATCGCCTGATGTGGCGAACATGAAACGGTCAGCCGGCCAGGACGCAGATGCCATCCCGACGGGCCCCACAGGTAGAGAGACTGGCTGTGGGCTGGCGAGCCTGGAGCGTCGCGCAGCGACGGCAGGAGTGTAGGCGGGGCTTTCAAGCCCCGACGCGGCGGCACGACGACATCAACATGCAATCGCCCTGGCCGTTCGCCAGCCACAGGCCCTATTTCCGCCTCGGGCCGGCTACCATGCCGCAAGCGCGCGCCCCATCTCGCTGCTCGATCCCAGGAGGCCGCCCACATGAGCCAGCCCAACCCCGCGTCCCCGCTCCAGCAGTTGCTCCCCAACCTCTACTGGTTCGGCGACACCTGCAACGTCTACCTCCTCAAGGACGGCGAGCGCGGCCTCCTGTTCGACTTCGGCTCCGGCCAGATTCTGGAGCACCTCCACGAAGCCGGCGTCAAGGAGATCGAGTGGGTCTTGCACACCCACCACCACCGCGATCAGGCCCAGGGCGACTACCTCCTGGCCGAGCGCGGCATCCCCATCGCCGTGCCCGAGCGCGAGGCGGCGCTGTTCGCGGACACCGACGCCTTCTGGCGGCTGAAGCGGGTCTACCACAACTACGACGTCTCCAGCATCGGGTTCACGCTGCCGCGCCCGGTCCCCATCGCGAAGCGGTTCAGGGACTACGAGCGCTTCGCGTGGCGGGGGTACACGATCCAGGTCGTCCCGACGCCGGGCCACACCAAAGGCTCGGTGACGTACACCCTCCAGGTGGACGAGCAGGCCGTCGCCGTCGTCGGCGACCTGATCGCCGAGCCGGGCAAGCTGCACAGCATCCACGATCTCCAGTGGCAGTACGGCTTCCCGGACGGCGTCGGGGCGGCCCTGCACTCGACGCTGCTGATCCGCGACCGCCAGCCCGATCTGCTGCTCGGCTCGCACGGCCACCCGATGACGACCGGGGCCGTGGCGGCACTGGACAGCCTCGCCGCCAACCTGCGCCACCTGTACGAGGCCCAGCGTGAGCTACGCGCCAGCCGCGTCTGGAAGATCTGGCCGCACGCCGTCGATCAGCCGAAGCAGAAGCTGCTGCCACACCTGTGGGCGAACCCGCACTCCTGCTCCAACCTGTACTGCCTGCTCTCGGACGACGGGCGCGGCGTGCTGCTCGACTACGGCTTCCCCTCCTGGGATCACTTCGCCAGCGACCTGCGGTTCGTCGAGCACTCGCTCAACGACCTGAAGGCGGCGGCCGGCCTCACGAAGGTCGAGGCGGTCATCCCCAGCCACTACCACGACGATCACATCGCCGGGCTGCCCTGGCTCCAGCAGGAGCATGGCGTCCAGGCCTGGATCTTCGAGAACTTCACGGACATCCTCGAAAACCCGGCCGGCTACAACATCCCGTGCCTGCTGCCCTCCCCGATCCGCGTGGACCGCAAGCTCAAGGAGGGCGAGACGTTCTCCTGGGACAGCCACAGCTTCACGGTGTTCCACATGCCCGGCCACACCTGGTGGGCGCTCGGGATGTTCGGCCAGGTGGACGGCACCAAGGTCGCGTTCACCGGCGACAACCTGATGGCCGGGACCATCAGCCCGCTCCGCGCCGCCGCGCCGGTCTACCGTAACAAGATGCTGGTGGACAGCATCGCGCTCGGGGCCGAGCGCCTGCGCGAGTACGAGCCAGAGCTGCTGCTGACGGGCCACACCGGGGCCATCGAGGTCAACCGCCAGCTCCTGGACGACTTCATCACCTGGGCGCGCGATCTCTCGGACGCCTTCGTGAAGGTCGTGGCCGTCCCCGACGAGGTCAACTTCGCGCTCGATCCGAGCTGGTGCACGCTCTACCCGTACCAGACGAAGGTCAAGGCCGGCGAGCGGCTGATCCTGGAGTTGCGCGCCACCAACCACGCCCCCACTGACGAGTTCCTGCGCGCGAGCCTGGCGCTGCCGGATGGCTGGACGGCCACCCCTGAGGCTGGCGAGGTGATGCTCTTCGCCGGCAAGGACGGCGCGCTGACGTTCGCCGTAGACGTGCCAGCGGACGCCGCGGGCCGCCACGTCCTCTGCGCCGACGTGGCGCTCGGGGAGCGGCGCTTCGGCTGGGTGACGGAAGCCCTGGTGGACATCCTCCCGTAGCCGTCCGAACTCACGGAGGTGCCGCAGAGCGGGGGGTGAGGGGCGCTCCGGCCACCTTACCGCCGGGTGATCCGCCAGATCGTGAAGCCGCCGCCGTCGTCGTTCGGCAACTGCTCGATGCTCCAGGTCTCGGCGTTGGCGCGGTTGGGCGCGCCCGAGCGGTCCACGAAGCTGGCGACGCGGTCGTCGGCCACCACGATGGCCGTCGGCACGTCCAGCTCCCGCACGATGCGCTCGTTCGCCTCTTTGAGCGTGGCTCGGCGGATGCCGCGCAGCTCCATCATGAAGTCGAACGTCCGCTGAGCCGTGCCGGCCGCGCCCGTGCGGTCGTTCTGGAGCGTCGGGTCCAGCACGACTGGCTCCTGAGGCCGGCGCTGCCGCTCCATCGCCCCGAGCGTCACGAAGTAGCGGTCGTTCGTCTCGTTGGCGGCCAGCACGTCACGCTCGTAGCGGGCGAGCGGCACGAGCGGGTAGAGCACCAGCACGGCGAGCAACGCCAGCACCAGCGGACGCAGCGCTGGACGCCGCGCCCCCACCCTGAGCCATGCCCAGACGGCCAGCCCGCCCACCCCCGCGAAGATCAGCGGAAAGAGCGGCATCAGGTAGCGCGCCTGCCGGGGTAGCTGATCGTGGCTGGCCGGGAAGGCCGGCAACAGCACCAGGAACGTGACCACGGCAAGCGGCAAACTCCACGCCCCAAGCCGCGCCGCCATCACCAGCCCGGCCACGCCGAGGACCGTGTAGACCCAGGTAGTCGGCGAGAGCAGGTACGACGAGAGCGGCGCGGGGCGGAGGTCGAACGCCGTGGCAGCGACGCGCGGCGCCGTCTGCGCGATCTCGACCACCCGGCCTCGATAGCTGAGGTCGTCGGTGCGGCCCTCCTGGTAGTTGCTGGTCTGCTCGACCGACTCCTTGAACGTCCCGAAGTCCGTGGTCAGGTTGTAGACGATCAGCGGGCTGACCCCAACCACGAACCCGACGAGCGCCAGGTAGGCCCAGCGCGTCAGGAAGTAGCGCCAGCCGCGCACCAGGACGTACCCGATGAAGACCGGCCAGAGCAGCAGCATCGTCGGGTGCTGCTGCTGGGCCAGCCCGAAGCAGAAGCCGGCCCCGACGAGCGCCCAGCCGGACGCGGGTGTCGGGTGTCGGGTGTCGGGTGTCGGGGGAGAGGGATGGGACGGGGCCGTTGGGCTGCTGACCGCAGTCGCCAGGGTGGGAGCGGCGCTGGAGACGGCCCGTTCCAGCAGCCAGAACGCCAGCGTCAGGTAGAGCAGCAGCGTGCAGTGCGGCCACGACAGGTGGCTGTTCGTCAGCACGTGCACGCCGTTGGTCCCAAGCAGGCCGCCGCCCACCAGCGCGCCGATCCAGCCGGCCGTGCGCGCCGATTCTGGCCGGGCCGCGCGCAGCGCCGCCCGCCGCCCAAGATCGGCCCCGAGGAGGCCCGTCACCACCACGGCCACCACGCCCAGCACCAGCACAAACAGGCGCGGCATGTAGATGCTCGGGCCGAACAGCCAGAAGACGCCCGCCAGCAGGTAGTAGAACAGCGCGCCGGTGTAAGCATTCACGCCCGTCAGCGGGCGCTTGCCCTCCCAGATGCTGTAGGCCACCTGGGCGTCGAAGACCTCATCCGTGAACTGGGGGATGTACCAGAGGTTCGGCCAGCGGATCGCGAAGGCGACGACGGCCAGGGCGATGAGCGGCCACCAGTCCAGGCACGCGGCCAGGATGGGGCTTGGGGGCAGGGCAGGCGCACGGCGGGATGTGCCGTCAGCCGAGGCCGCGCCGTGAGCTTCGGGCGTGGCAGTGGGGGCAGGCCTGACCGGAGCCGTCATGACGGCAAGTGTGCGGGGTGAGGGTGGGCGCGGCGCAAGGTGAGCGGCGGGAATGCGTTTGCTCGTTGAGCGGAGGTCCATCGCGCTCTCTTCGGCCCCGAGGAACAGCCGAGAATGTAATCGAGTTACAATTCCCCACAATAGACTTCGGAGAGGAGCGCCGTCATGCGTTCAGAGCCATCTCTACCAGGATCTGGCCGTGTCCCTGTCCCATCTCACTCATCCGTCGGCGGGTCGGGAATGGATCTCTCTGGCGATACATCGGACATCGCCGATACGGCGGATCAGCCGGGCTCCGCAGCCTCGACCGCCTCACTCGATCAGTTCTCAGCGACCTCACAGCGTGTGCTCAGCGCAGCACGCGAGCAGGCGCGTCAGCTACGGCATCGTGAGATCCAGCCTGAGCATCTGCTGGTGGCGCTGCTCCTGGATCAATCGAGCGCAGTTACTCGACCGATGCTGCGCGTTGTCGGCAGCAGCCGGGGGGAGCTTGCCGACCTGCGGGAGCGGCTCCTGCAGCAGCTTCGGGGCATTCCGCCAACGGATACGGATTCGCCTGCTCTGTCGGAGCGGTGCAAGCATGTGCTCGAGCTTGCGCTTGCCGGGGCGCTACAGCTCAGCCGACCATCACGCGCAGGCGTCGAGCCCGTGCACCTGCTGGTCGGGCTCGTCTCGGAGGGCAGCGCCCTCAGGGACACGGCGCTCGCGACGAAGCTGGCGCTACGCGGGCTGCGGATGAGTGTCGGAACCAGTGCCTGGCTACAGCCTCCCACGTCTCCCGGCGGCCCGATGCTGCATCAGGTGCAGGCCGGGCGGCGGCCACCAACTGAGAGTCCCGGTGAGAGTGCCACGCGGGACAACGTCATTACGTTGCGCGTGACGGACGCCGACCTTGCTGCCGTGGACGCGCTGGTCGAGGTGGGCGCCATGCGAACCCGCAGCGAGGCGTCGGCGTGGCTCGTTCAATCGGGCATCGTCGCCAACCAACCGTTCTTCGACCAGATTCGCTCGATCCATGAGGAGATTGCGCGGCTCCGGCAGGAGGCGCAGCATCTGGCAGACGAGCATCTTCGGCGTCTACAACCATCTGCGACCGAGTCAGGAGTGGAGAGGTAAGCGCAGATCATCACGAGCACGAAGAGAGGGGTGGGGCACATCGCTGCGCCCCACCCCTCTGAGAACCGCCGACTGATGACGACGACTCGGCCTCAGGCCAGCGCCATCTCCGTCTGCTTGTCGAAGACGTGCATCCGCTCGGTGTCGAAGATGACCTCGACGTTGTTGCCAGCCGCGAGCTGCGCCCGCGAAGGCATCCGGGCGGTGAACTCCTGGGTGCCGCTGCGGAGGTAGACGTACTGCTCCGAGCCCAGCGGCTCGACAACCTCGATGGTCACCTGGGCCTTCTGGTGCGACGGCGCATCCGGGCGCTCCGTCGGGTGGTGGATGTCCTCGGGGCGGATCCCGAAGATCACGTCACGGCCAACCGCGCTACGGACCTGGGCGGCCCGGTGCTCGGGCACCTTGAGCTTCAGGGTGCCAGCCTCGACCCACAGCTCGGAGTCGGAGCCGGAGACCGTGCCCTCGAAGAAGTTCATCGAGGGGCTGCCGATGAAGCCCGCCACGAACATGTTGGCCGGCCGGTCGTACAGCACCTGCGGAGTGTCGAGCTGCTGCAGGATGCCGTCGCGCATGACCGCGATGCGGTGACCCATCGTCATCGCCTCGACCTGGTCGTGCGTGACGTAGATGACCGTGGTCTGCAGGCGCTGGTGGAGCTTGATCAGCTCGGCACGCGTCTGCACGCGCAGCTTGGCGTCCAGGTTGGAGAGCGGCTCGTCCATCAGGAAGACCAGCGGCTCGCGGACGATGGCCCGTCCGAGCGCGACGCGCTGGCGCTGACCACCCGAGAGCTGCTTGGGCTTGCGCTTCAGGAGGTTCTGCAGACCGAGGATCTCGGCCGCTTCCTTCACCCGCCGGTCGATCTCGGCCTTGGGGGTCTTGCGGAGCTTCAGGCCGAACGCCAGGTTGTCGTACACCGTCATGTGCGGGTACAGCGCGTAGCTCTGGAAGACCATCGCGATGTCGCGGTCCTTCGGGGCTACGTCGTTGACCCGGCGGTCGCCGATGTAGATGTCGCCAGCGGTGGCCTCTTCGAGGCCGGCGATCAGGCGAAGCGCGGTGCTCTTGCCGCAGCCAGACGGACCGACGAGAACCAGAAACTCCTTGTCGTGGATCTGGATCGTCAGATCGTTGACCGCGCGGACCTCGCCAAAGATCTTGCTGACGTGGTCTAGGGTCACTCCCGCCATTGGGAACTCCTCCACGCGAAATAGGTCACGCACAGCGGTGGACAACCGTGCGCCTTGCATCGTTGCCCCGGCAAGAGCCTGCCGGAATGCGTCGATGCGGTCGGAGCATACCGCGGGACGCCCGGGCTGTCCAGGGATTTCATCAAAGTCGGAGAGAATTCGTCCCCGTGCATCCCGCGAGCAGGTGCTACTTGCCCTTCGCGGCGATCTTCCCCAGGAAGTTGCGCGCGCCTGACGCGAGCCAGATCGTCCAGGGCACGCTGACGATGCTCACGCCCTTGTCGATGGTCGCCTCAACAGTGTCGTCGTTGACGAGCGCGCCGGCCTTCCGCCCGGACGCCACGATCTGCTTGATGGCCTTGTCCACGGCGGCCTGCACGTCGGGGTGGTTCGGCTGGCCGGTCAGGCCCATGCTCTGCGCGAGGTCGCCCGGCACCACGAAGAACACGTCGATGCCGTCCACCTCGAGCATCTCGTCCAGGTTCTTCGGCTCCAGCGCGGCGATATCCTCCAGGAGGATCGTCGTCATGACGTTGTCGTTGGCCTGCCGGTGGTAGTCCGATACCCCAAAGGAGCGCCGCCCGCCGAACTGCCCACGGATGCCGTCCGGGCCGTACTTCGCGGCCACGGCGACGGCCCGCGCCTCCTCGGCGGTGTTGACGTGCGGGACCATGATGCCGTTCGCGCCGCAGTCGAGGGTGCGCGTGATCAGGGCGGGATCGTTGCGGTTGATCCGGACCATGCACATCATGTTCCAGAGGTCGCAGGCGCGGGACATGTTGGCGATGTCCTGCCAGGACGTCGTGGAGTGCTCCATCTCGCCCATGACGGCGTCGAAGCCGAGGCTGCCCAGGAACTCGCACATGTCTGGGGTGTAGTCGCCCATCACCAGGGTGACGACGCCGCCGGCTTCGAGCTTGCGTTTGGCAGGGTTGAACCGGAACGCGGCCATGATCCGCCTCCTTACCGTCGGTGAAATGCCAGAGATACGGGGCAGGATGCGCGGCTCGCAGCAGCAGTCCTGCGCCGCGGGCATGGTAGCCCGGGGCGGGCAGGCCTGGCGGGCCGGAGGGTGCTGAGAGACGCGGCCGCACGGACCCGACCACAGCAGCCGGCCGATAACATGAACCACCCGGGCGTGGGGCGCGCCCGGGCGGCTCTGAGGAGGGGACTGGCACGGCGTTTGTGCCGCGCGCTAAACCTTCTTGCAGGATGCGTGCCGCCAGCAGTCGCACTGGTGGCACAATCTGACCGCTGCAACAGATTTGTCAGACGGGCGGCTGGACGAGGCCGGCGCGCCCGCCACGTCCACCCCCCCGCACCCAGG
>JADZEM010000212.1 GCA_020850535.1 Chloroflexota bacterium | reverse complement strand
TGGCGCTCGGCATCGGCGCCCTGTGCGTGGAGGTTGGGCGCGGAACGGTGCCGATCCCGCAGGAGTACGCATGGCTGGTGCCGGTGATCCTGCCGATGCTCGTGGCCGTGTCTGCCAAGCTCCGCCAATTGGGCGAAGACGGCGCGGAGGACTGACCATGCCGGCCATCGGCAAGTACGACACGGCGCTACACCAATTCAGGGAGGAGCAGAAAGTCGTCAGGCTGCCATACGCCAATTTCCTGCGCTGGCTGGCCGAGCAGGGGCGCCTGGAGCACCCGGCCTACGGGCCGCCCTCTGGGCACGTCGCGGCGCTGGTGGCCGATGTGGAGCGGCGTAAATGAGCGATGCGCTCCGAGCCTACGCCGACGAACGGGCACGCCACTACGGCGTGCCCGTCTCGCTGTTTGTCAAGCAGATTCAGCAGGAGTCGGGGTTTCGGCCTGATGCCTTCAACGCATCGAGCGGCGCCACCGGGATAGCGCAGATCATCCCTCGGTGGCATCCCGGGGTGGACGCCACCGATCCCTACGCCAGCCTCGACTACGCGGCTAAGTGGATGGCCGACCTTCGCAGGATTTACGGCTCCTGGGCAAAGGCGCTAGCCAGTTACAACTGGGGGCCGGCCAACGTCGCGAAGTGGGACGGGCGCCGCGAGACGACGAACGCCGAGACGCGCCACTACCTTGACGTAATCCTCGGCGAGGGCTGGCCTGAGCCGAACAGTAATAATATTACTCATGCCGCCGAAGAGCCGATTTCGGCCCTGATTATTACTGAGGACGGGGTGCGGCTGCGCTCCGGCCCAGGTACGGACAGCCGCATCCTGGCGACGCTCAAGGCTGGCACCGAGGCCGTGCCGCTCACTGACCATGCGTGGCGCCAGGTCAACGTCGGCGGGCAAGCGGGCTGGGTCGCGGCTGATTACTTAACATCTGGGGCAGATTCGACCGAAAACTTGAACACGGCCTCACGGTCAAGTTTTGACCCCGAGACGCCGACGTACTACCAGCGGCAGGACTGGACCTGCTCGATAGCCTCGGTGATCTGGATGCTCCGATCTATCGGCATCGACGTGACTCCCGAGGAAGCGCAGGACGCCATGAGCCCGCGCTACGTCAATCCGACGCTCGGGTTGCTGGACGGGTCAGGCGCGGGGATCGTGGAAGTGCTGCGAGAGCACTGGGGCGTCAAGGCGCACACGCTCGACCGACCGGGCGGGCCGACGTTTGACGACGTACTGGCCGTGGCCGGTAAAGCCCCGGTTGCCATCGGTGGCCGCAACTGGGGCGGCCCGCATCTGGGCCACTGGTCGGCAGTGCGTGGGCGTTACGAGGACACGCTGATTTTGGCTAACCCCGCTCGTGGGGACCGATTCGGACAGACGACGCTGACGCGGCAGGACTGGCAGCGGCTCGGAGGATTCAGCGCCGTGGTGGTGGACCTGTGAGCGCACCAGACATCTGGGCCTACCGTGCGCGCTGTGAGCGCGTCATCGACGGCGACACGCTGGACGTGACGATAGACCAGGGGCTCCACACCCACCGCACAGAGCGGGTGAGACTGCTAGGCGTCAACACGCCAGAACTCAAGGGCGCCACGCGACCGGCCGGGCTGGCGGCCGCAGGCTACGTGACGTCGTGGCTCGGACTGGTGCCTGCCGATCAAGAGTGGCCGCTGATCGTGCAAACGGCACGCGGCGACGCCTTCGGCCGCTGGCTGGCGCGAGTGTGGCGACGGTCTGACGGCAGGGAACTGAACGCCGACCTGCTGGCCGCTGGACACGCCGTGGTCTTCATGGCAGACTGACCGCAGCAGACAGGCGCAAGAGCCCCGTCGTTGACCGACTTACCCACGGTCAACGGCGGGGCTCTTCTGTGTGTTCAGGCGCTCTGCCGTTTGCGCTGCCGATAGAGCTTCTGGCGGCACGACGGGCTGCACGTTCGCGCCTGCTGCGTGTCCCTGACCCACGCTTCGTACTCGTGGCCGCAGACCTCGCAGACGAACGTGGCGCGGGGGCGCAGCGCGGCGAGTTGCCGCGCGGCTTCGGATGTGGTGGTCATTCGATGCCTGCCCAGTCAATTTCAGCGTCGCTACGACGGTCGGCCCAGTCCTCGGGAGTGTTGACGACGAATTGCACGCCAGTCCGCGTGTCGGTTACGGCGAGCGACCACGCGCCAGTATCGCGATGGATGTAACTGTTGACACGCATACCGTCGATACCCGTGATGTCCTTCGCGATGGCCTTAGCGGTCTTGTGCGTCATCTCGGTGTCCTCCTGAACGGGGGCCGTGTGGCCCCCTGCTGCTGCGCGGTGGTTAGCGGCGCGTCTCCTGACAGATGCCGTCCTGGTGGTCGCAGCCGAAGTGCGGCTCTATCGTTACCGGGCAGGGAGTCGGGGACTTCGATACGCAGGCCCAGTGCTTGTAGCCGGCCGGCGCGTCCAGGTGGCAGTTGACGCGGATCTTCTTCGCGGACGCGGCCTCGAAGTTCTCGTACACGTCGGCGTCGCCGTAGTCCTCGGAGTTCGCAGCCGGCGGGTCCACGCACTCGGAAACGTACAGGTGCCCGTCCGCGCTCTCAGTCAGGTACACGTGCTCGGTCGTCGTCGCTGCCATCGTCCTGTCCTCCTGCTCCGTGGGCCGTTCGCCCCTCACATCCAAATAATACACTATCGACTGTGTAACGTCAATAGGGTGGGCGGGCAATTCCGGACCAATTTCGGCAACTCGTCAGCCGCCCGGCCGTACAGCCAAATCTACAGCCAATGCCCCCCTCGCGTGGGCAGCAATCCACGAAATTGGTGTCGTGCGAAAGCCTCTAGACTGTTGACACATGTCCACATTAGCCGTATGATCACTTCGGAGGCCATTGTGGACATCAGCCCACTCGTCGGACGACTGATCGAAGTGCAGACGCAGCGCGGCCAGAGTGACCGCCAGTTCGCCGCCGCCTTGGGGGTTGACTGGTCGTACTGGTCCTACGTTCGGAAGGGCAAGCGGGCCGCCGGCCGAAAGCTGATCGAAGGAGCGTGCCGAGCATTCCCCGAGGTGCGGGTGCTTGTTGGGCAGGAGTGTGGAATTCCCCATGATGCTGTGGGTATCACCCCACTCATTGAGGCGGCGGCATCGTGACCGAGCAGCAGCCGGCCGAGTGGCTGTCAGTGGACGAGTTTGCGGCGTTGCTGCGGCTGCCGCGCTCGTCGGTCTACGAGGCGATCAGCGGCGGGCGCCTGGAGCATCGCCGCGTGGGCCGCAGCATCCGCATCCACCGAGACGCCGGCTTCGTCCAGGCGTCGCCCACGACGCGTCCCGCGCAGCGGCGGCGGGCGCTGGTGATCGTGCGCCGCACCACAAACAAGCGCGCCGTCTGAGCTGCGAACTCAGACGGCGCATAGCAGGAGCGACTGTGACCGCTACCAAGACCCAGGATACCACACCGCCCGCCGTTTCGCAGCCCGTTCAGCGGCTGCTCACGGCCATCGAGGGCGAGGCGTTCGACGCCAGCGCTGAGCTGGTCTACGCGCGGGAGCACCACGACGAGTACGCCCGCCTGGACCCGCACCACGACAGCCTCTTGGACTCGCTGATCCGCGCCGGCCTGGCGGGGGACGTTCGGCAGGTCCGCGCGCTGGCTCCGCAGGTCATCGCCGCCAATCGCGAGCTTGACCAGATCGTCGAGGCCGCGCGGGTGCGCGTGCCGGTTG
>JADZEM010000211.1 GCA_020850535.1 Chloroflexota bacterium | reverse complement strand
TGCAGGATCGTAGGCGGGGCTTTCAAGCCCCGACGCCGCCGCACGACGCGCTCAACATACGATTGCACTGGTAGCAGCATCAGGGCGATGGCATGTTCATTGGTGTCCCCGAAGCATCATGGAACGGACGGTCGGGGACTGAAGTCCCCGCCTACACGCATGCAGTCGCTGCGCGACGGACACCGGAAACGGCGTCGTCTGGTGAGTGGTGAGACTGGGGCGTCGCGCAGCGACTGCAGGATCGTAGGCGGGGCTTTCAAGCCCCGACGCCGCCGCACGACGACATCAACATGCAATCGCCCTGGGTGGGAAGTCGCAAGCCTTGCCCTGAGCCTGCCGAATGGGTCACGCCGCTCGGGAAGACGGGGTCAAAGACAGGCTCTCTTCGCTCAGGAAGACGGAGGCGCACCATAATCTGCCGGGCAGGCGATAGTTCACGACCATCTGACGACGAGGGTGCGATGGCCTCCGCGTGACTGACCTGCTCCAGATTCTGGTCTTCGGCGTGACGGCCGGCGCGGTGGTCGCGTTGAGCGCCGCCGGCTTCACGCTGACATTCGCCGTCTCGCGGCAGGTCAACCTGGCGCACGGCAACATCTTCGCGCTGACCACGGTGGCCGTCGCCAGCCTGACCCGTGCGCTCGGCGTGACCGCCGCCACGCCGCTGGCCGGCCGGTTGGCCGTGCTGCTCCTGCTGGTGGCGGCCGGCGCGGTCGTCGGCGGGCTGCTCGGGGGGGTGGTCGAGCGGCTGGCGTTCCGCCCGTTCGACGGTCGGCGCGAGCCGCTCGGGCCGCTGATCGCCAGCCTCGCCCTCTCCTTCTTGATGCTGGGGATCGCCGTCCGCTGGCACGCCATCACCACGGTGCCGGTGCCGGCCCACCAGGGCGTCAACCTGCCGATGCTCGCCATGCCGGACCTTGTGCCGCCGGTGGAGCTTGGCTGCTGCGCCATCAGCGTCACCCTCAAGGATCTGCTGGTGCTGGCGATCGGCGGTACGGTCGCACTCGGCGGGACGCTGGCCCTGGCGCGGAGTCGGGCCGGGCGGATGCTGCGCGGCATCGCGGAGGACGCCGAGCTGGTGGCGCTGTGCGGCGGCAACCCGCGCTACGGGCGGCTGCTCGGGTTCGTGGCGGCCGGGGCGCTGACCGGCGTGGCCGCTGCCATCTTCGCGGCCTACTACGGCGGGACCAGCGCCAACCACGGCCTCCGCGGCGGCCTGACCGCGATGACCGCCGCCTTCCTGGGCGGCATCGGGAACCCGGCCGGGGCCTTGCTCGGCGGGGTGGCTATCGGCGTGCTCGGCAGCCTCGGCGATTTCTTCCTGAGCGCGTTCTGGACGCCCGTGCTGACGCTGCTGTTGCTGGTCGGACTGCTGGCGTGGCGTCCGGCTGGCCTGCTGGGCAGCAGCATCCCGCCCGTCGCCGAGCAGCCCGTTGGCGACGGCCGCCGCTCGACGGGGCAGCCAGACGCCCGCGCCCATCGGCTGGTCTGGCTGCTGCTGGCGCTCGCGCTGGTCTACCCGCTGCTGGGGAGCCTGCTCGGCGGCGTCCGCCTCTACGACGCCACCATCGTGCTGTTGCTGGTGGCGCTGGCGCTCGGGCTGGAGATCGTCGTCGGGTTCGCGGGGCTCTTGGATCTCGGCTACGCGGCGTTCTTCGCCATCGGCGGCTACACCATGGCGATGCTGACGGCCGGCAGCAGCCGGTTGGCCCCGATGCTGCCGGCCATCCTCCACGAGCCGTGGCTGGCCCTGCCGCTGGCGGCGCTCGCCGCAGCCGGCTGCGGCATCGTCTTCGGGCTGCCGAGCATCCGCGCGCGCGGCGAGTACCTCGCGGTCGTCACGCTGGCGCTGGGGGAGATCGTGCCGGCCCTGGTGATCCGCTTCCCGGACTGGACCAGCGGCGCGCGCGGCATCTCGGGGATCGTGTCGCCGCGCGTGCCGCTGACACCGGACGGCTCGGCGCTGGGGACGTACGGGCTGGCGCTGCTGCTGGCCGCTGGCGTCTGGCTGCTGGCCTCGCGGCTGGCCGGCGCGCGCCTCGGGCGGGCCTGGGCCGCCGTCCGCGACGACGAGCTGGCTGCGCAGTCGGTGGGCGTGGACGCCACGGGCGTCAAGCTCCAGGCGTTCGCGCTGGGGGCCGGTGTGGCCGGGCTGGCAGGAGCGCTCTTTGCCGGGCTGGTCGGGCACATCGTCCCCGAGCAGTTCGACCTGACGCTCTCGCTGATGGTGCTCTCTGCCGTGGCGATTGGCGGGCGCTGGGGGCTGGCCGGGGTGATGGCCGGCGCGCTGCTGGTGGCCCTCTACGACCGGCTGCTGGTCGATCTGGTGAGCGCGGGTCTGCGGAGTATCGGAGGACTGCTCACCTGGCCGCTGCCGCGGGCCACGGATCTGCGCGGCGACAACTTCCTGGTGTTCGGGCTGCTGCTCTACCTCGCGACGCTTGCGCCGGCCCGTCGCCTGCCGCTCGCTCCGCGACGTGCGCCGCGCGCCGCCCAGCGGGATCATCGAACGCCCGCCCCCTCGGCCGAATGACTCGGCGGGGGAGCGGGCGTCCAGGTCAGGCGCCGGCCGCCTGTTTCGCCTTCTGAATGGCCGAGGCGTAGCGGTCGAGCGTCTCCTTCGCCGGCTGCTTCTGCTGCACGATGTCGCGGAAGGCATCGTTCATCGCGCGGCTCACGTCCTCCCAGTACGGCACGTTCGGGCGGGCGTCCACGTGCTTGAGCGCCTCCTGCACCGCCTGGAAGTACGGCTTCTGCCACTCGGGCACGTTCCCGAAGGCGTCCGTCCGCATCGGCGGCCATCCGAGCTTTGTCAGCAGCGCCGCCTGCGTGTCCTTCGACATCAGGAACTCGGCGAGCTGCAGCGCGCCCGCCCGGTTCGGTGCGCCAGCCGGGATGCCGAGCACCTCGCCGCCCAGCACGTGCGATTCGCCGTTCGGGCCGGCCCAGCCCTGGTACGCCTTGATGTCCTTGCGGCCGTTCTTGTCCACGATCACGTTGATCCCGAACGGCCAGTTGCTCCCGAGGTACGCCGTGTCGTTCGAGATGATGGTGTTCATCGTGTCGAACTTGGCGGTGCGGTACTCGGGCGTCAGCAGCGGCTCAAGCTGGGCCATGAACTCGAACGCCTTCACCGTGCCGGCGTCGTTCAGCGCCAGCGGGTCGCCGCCGGCCTGCTTGATGAACTCGAAGACGGTCACCGAGAGCGGATCGCCGGCCGCGCCCTGGATCGCCAGCTTCCCGATGCCCTCCTTCTCCTTGAGCGTCTGCCCGGCCTTCAGCAGCTCGTCCCAGGTCTTCGGCGGCTGGAGGCCGGCCGCGCTGAGCTTCGCCTCGTTGTAGAAGGCGATCTGGACATTCGGGCGATAGGGCAGGAAGAACCGCTTGTTGTCGAACTGGGTGACCGGCACCAGCGCGTCGATGGTCGTCTCGGGGACGCGCGCCGACTCGCCGCTGAGATCCTCGACGATGCTGTCGCGCACCAGCGGCCCGAGTCGCAGGTTGTCCTGGGCGACGAGATCCACGTCGACCTTGCCGGCCGTCTTCTTCGCCTTCAACTGATTGACGACGTCCTGGGACTCCATCTGGATCATCTTGACCTGGACGCCGGCACTGGACTCGAAGCCCTTGAGGATCTCGCCAAGGGCGGTGCGCTCATCCTCGGCCAGCGCCGTCACGAACGAGACGGAGCCGCCGCCGCCGTTGCCGCCAGCCGTGCCGGGCTTGCCGCTGGCCTGCCCGCCGCCGGTGGTCTGCCCGCCGCCGGTGGTCTGCCCGCCGCCGGTGGTCTGCCCGCCGCCGGCGGATGCTGGCCCGCCGGTGGAGGACTGCCCGCAGGCAGCGAGCAAGAGCGTCGTGCTGCCGGCCAGGGCCAGCGCGCCAAACTGTCGTCGCGTGAGCCGCATCGTGGTTCGCTCCTTGTGTGAATCGCCTCAGCCCCGCACCCGACAGCCCCCGCAGCGCCCCTCACGCGCTGCCCGCTCGCCTTACCCCTTGATCGCGCCGCTCAGCGTCCCCGCTTCGATGTACCGCTGCAGTGCCAGCGTCACGACCATCACCGGGATCGTCAGCAGCACCGCGAACGTCGCCGTGTCGAACACGCTGCCCCGGTTCGAGTAGTAGAAGGTCATCAGTGGCAGCGTCCGCTCACCCAGGAACAGGTAGATCGCGTAGACCAGGTCGTTCCAGGACTTCAGCCAGGCGAAGAGCGCCGCCACGGCGATACCCGGCGCGGCCAGCGGCATCACGACGCGGGCCAGCGTGCCGATCTTCCCGTTGCCGTCCACGAACGCCGCCTCCTCGACCTCGCGCGGGATCATCTCGAACGTCCCGACGAGGATCCACGCCACGAACGGCAATGTTGGGACGAGGTGGGCCAGCATCAGGCCGAGATCGGTGTCGTTGAGGCCGAGCCGGAGAAACGTGATGGCGACCGGCATCGCGATGCCGACGTCCGGGAACATCTGGGTGAACAGCAGCCCGAGGATCAGGCCGTAGCGCCAGGTGCGCGGCATCCGCGAGATGACGTAGGCGGCCGGCGCGGCGATCAGCACGCCGAGAACCGCCGTACCCGTCGCCACCAGCAGGCTGTGGCGGGCCGGACCGTACAGCGTGGCCGGGTTCAAGAGCGCCCGCCAGTGCTCCAGCGTGGCGTTGTAGATCAGGAACGGCGGGCGAGCCGTCATGATGTCCTGTGGCGCGCTGATCGACACTTTCAGGAGGACCAGCAGCGGCAGCAGCGTGGCGACCACGAAGACGGCCGCCAGCAGTACGAAGCCGATCCGGAGGACGAGCCGCGTTGCGGCCGCGTTCGTGCCCGAGCGCGGCGCAGCGGCAGCCGGGTGCGAGATCGCCTGCGTGCTCATGCCAGCTCTCCCCGCCGCCGCTCGACCAGCAGGAAGTAGGCGGCGATGAACGCTACGATCATCAGCAGCAGGATGGTGGCCGCCGCCGACGCCGAGTACGGATCCTGGAAGTCAAAGTAGTTGCTGTACACGAAGGTGGACATCACCGGGATCGAGCGGGACGCCATCACCATCACCACGTCGAAGATGCGGAAGGCGTCGATAGCCCGCACGATCAGCGCCATCGTGATGGCAGGCATCAGCAGCGGCAGCGTGACGGACCAGAAGGACTGCCAGCGGTTCGCGCCGTCCACGTCGGCGGCCTCGTAGACATCGCCGGGGATGGACTCCAGCCCGGAGAGCAGCAGCAGGGTGACAATCGGCGTCACCTTCCACATGTCGGCCAGCGCGATGGCGAACACGCCGCGCAGGCCGCTCTCGGTCCAGTAGATCGGCACGTCGATCAGCCCCAACCGCAGCAGGGCCTCGTTGACGTACCCATTGGTGCGGAAGAAGTAGAGCATCGCAGCGCCCGCCACCAGCGTGGGGACGCCCATCGGGGTCAGGATGACGGTTCGGAAGAAGCCGCGCCCCGCGAACGTGCGAGCCAGCATCAGCGCCAGGATCAGTCCCGCCACCATCTCCATCGAGACGCTGAGGGCGGTGATCCCGAGCGTGTTCAGGAACGCGGCTGTGAAGTCTGGCCGCCCGACGATGTACTGATAGTTGCTGAGGCTCGGAAAGGCGCCGCTGTACCGGTCGGTGAAGCTCATGCCGATGGCCTGGAGGACCGGTACAAACGTCAGCAGCAGGATGTACAGCGTGAGCGGCAGAAGCATCAGCGTCTCCAGCCAGTAGCGCTGGAGCAAGCGTCCCGGAGCGTGCAGCATAGAGACCTCCTCGGCCCGCGGGGGACGACAGCAGCGGCGGCCACCGTGAGCGCCGCCGGAGGCTGCCTGCACGGCGCGTGCCACATTGCGCTGCTGCATTCGCAGAGGTGAGCGTATCCGGCTGCGCCACCGCAAAGCCGCGTGGTCCAGCGACGCAATAGCGCAGCGGGTGGACCCCAGGTCCACAACCCGGGGCGCGTTCCGCCGGAGAGAGCCCCGTCGCGCTATGCTTACGGCAGCGATTGGCAGCCCCGATGGTGACCGCCGGTGTCTCACCATCCAAGCCGGGCCGGGGAGCAGCGCATCCGCGTGCGATGTGCCGCGAGCCGCCCCTGGAGCGCGCACCGGCCGATGTCCACCTCACAGCCCCAGCCCGCGGCTGTCCGGCCCGCGTCGAGGCGCCAGCCCCCCGTGTCCCAGCCGAACGCCAGCCGCCTCAAGCTGGTGCTGATCCTCGGGGCGCTCGGCGCGTTCGGGCCGCTCTCGATCGACATGTACCTGCCAGCGCTGCCGGCCCTGACCCATGATTTCGGGACCGGCGCGTCCGAGGTTCAGCTCACCCTCAGCGCGTTCTTCTTCGGGCTGGCGCTCGGGCAGGCCATCGTTGGCCCGCTCAGCGACGCTCTTGGGCGGCGGCGACCGTTGCTGATCGGGCTGGGTGCGTATGCGCTGGCCTCGCTGCTCTGCGCCACCGCCCCGAACATCTGGGCGCTGGTCGGCTTCCGCTTCGTGCAGGGGTTCGCGGGGGCGGCCGGCATGGTTGTGTCGCGGGCTATCGTGCGGGATCTCTACACCGGCGTCGCGGCGGCTCGGTTCATGTCTGTCTTGATGCTCGTCGGCGGCCTCGCCCCGATCCTCGCCCCGATTCTGGGCGGCCAGTTGCTGCAGTTCAGTCCCTGGCAGGGCATCTTCCTGTTCCTGGCGCTGTTCGGCGGGCTGCTGTGGGTCGCGATCGAGCGTGGCCTGGGGGAGACGCTGCCGGCAGGCCGCCGCCAGACGGAGGGCCTGCGTGGCACGCTGGTGACGTTCCGCACGCTGCTGACGGATCGCAGGTTCATGGGGTACGCCGTGGCCTGCGGCCTCGCCATCGCGGCGATGTTCTCCTACATCTCTGGCTCGTCATTTGTGTTCCAGAGTGTCTATGGGGTCTCTCCGCAGACCTTCAGCTTCATCTTTGGCGGCAACGCCATCGGGCTGCTGATCATGGGGCAGGTCAACGGCCGGCTGGTGGGTCGCGTCGCCCCGATCCGCATGCTGACCATCGGCCTCTGCGCGGCTGCCGTCGGCGGCCTGACGCTGCTGCTGGTCGTCCTCAGCGGCGATCTGCTCCAGGGCGTTGGCCTGTTCGCCATCGTGCCGTCGCTGTTCTTGGTCGTGGCCTCGCTCGGGCTGATCATGCCGAACGCGACAGTGCTGGCCCTGTCCGGCTCGCCGAAGACGGCGGGAGCGGCCTCGGCGCTGCTGGGCGTGCTCCAGTTCTCGCTCGGGGCGGGCGTCGCGCCGATTGTCGGCATGGGCGGCGCCGCCACGGCCTTGCCGATGGCGCTGCTCATCGCCGTGCTGGAACTGTGCGCGCTCGGTGCGCTGGCCGTGCTGACGTTCGGGATCGGGCTGCAGCGACCGCTCACCCCCCGAGAGATGACGACCACGTCACCCTCTGGCGACGGGCTGGGGTGACCGCACCCCTGCCGCTGCGCGACTATCCTTCGGCCCGCAAGCTCGTCTTCGGCCCGCAAGCTCCCGCGGAGCACGACTATCGTTCCGCGGAACGACATCGTTCAGGACCTGCGCCGACATCATCTCCGGCGCGGAGCGGGGTGGCGCTTCGACGCTACTCCTCGAAGGCGCGCAGGAAGACTTCGGGCACCTCGACCACCGTCGAGGCTGCCTCGGCATCTCCTGGTGGCGGCGTGTCGCCGGCGGCGACGCTCGCGGCTGACTCGGTCGGTGGCTCGCTGCGCCCCTTGTCGCCGTTCAGCAGCCCTTCGGCCACCAGCAGCGGCACCTTCAGGTGGACGGCCAGCGCCAACGCCTGCCCGGCCCGCGTGGGGATCGTGGAGCGACCATCGGTGCGCTCAAGCCGGAGGCGGGCGGCCGGCTTGCCGGCCTCGTCGGCCACCAGCTCGACGGCGGTAAGCTTGCCCTGGAGCTGGGTCACGACCTGGGCCATCAGCTCGTAGGTCTGGCCGGGGAGCGTCTTCTCCTCGCGCAGCTCGTGAAAGATGACGTGCGCTTCGGGTCGCGAGATGGTGATGAGCAGCCGACCGCGGGCCGGCTCGGCGTCCAGGTCGCGCTCCAGCACGGCAACGAGCCGGTCTTCACCGGCCCGTTTGACGGCGCGCACGCTCATCTCGATCACGACTGCTGCTCCCGTGGCCGCGTCGCCCTGGCCCTGTGGCGCCCTGCGCGCCATTCCGTTTCCATGCTTCCAGCATGAGAGTGCAGCCGAGAACTGTCAAGCGTTCCAGCAACAGATTGCGGGTGCACTTCGCCGTGTGTGCCGAGCCGGACAGGCGCGGTCGGTCTTCAGGCCGGGCCGCCGCCCGTGCGAACGGACGACTGGCGTTCAGGCAGGCACGTATAATCCCGGCAGGTGACGCTGGCGGAGGCGACGATGCTCACGATGGAGCCTGGGCGGACCGGTACTCTCGCGGCAGACGAGCTAGCCGCGCTCGAATCGATCCAGCGTCGCGTGCTGTGGCTCGCGACGAACATGATTCACCATGCCAACAGCGTTCGGCCGAACCTGGATGGCTCCAAGATCGGCGGCCACCAGGCGTCGTCGTCTTCGGTGATCTCGATCCTCACGGCGCTCTATTTCAGCGAGCTGCAGGCCGGCGACCGTATGGCCGTCAAGCCGCACGCCTCGCCAGCTTTCCACGCCGTGCAATACCTGCTCGGCAACCTGCCCCGGAAGTACCTCACCGAGCTGCGCTCGCTGAAGGGCATCCAGGCCTACCCCAGCAAGTCGAAAGATCACGACCCCATCGACTTCTCGACCGGCTCTGTGGGCCTGGGTGCCGTCGCGCCGGCCTTCTCGGCGGCCGTCGCGCGGTACGCCAGGCTGCACTTCGGGGATGTAACGTCGAAGCGGTACATCGCCCTGCTTGGCGATGCCGAGCTGGACGAGGGCAACGTCTGGGAGGCCGTCTTCGAGGATCACATCCAGGGCCTCGGCAACGTCCTCTGGATCGTCGATCTGAACCGCCAGAGCCTTGACCGGGTCATCCCCGGCATCCGGGCCGCACAGCTCAAGTCGCTGTTCCAGGCCAGCGGCTGGCAGGTGCTGGAGTGCAAGTATGGCCGCAAGCTGAAGGCGGCCTTCGAGCGACCGCACGGCGAGGCGCTCCGCCAGCGCATCGACGAGATGAGCAACCCGGAGTACCAGAGCCTGATTCGCTGCAGTGGCGAAGAGGCCCGGGGCCGGCTGATCCTGCCCGCCTCCGATCCGCAGGGCGTGGCGAAAGCCATCGAGGACATCTCCGACGAGGAGCTGCCGGCGCTGCTGGCCGATCTCGGCGGCCACGACATCGTGGAGCTGACCAATGCCTTCGCCGAGGCCAAGGCGAACCCGCACGCGCCGGCCGTGGTGTTTGCCTACACCATCAAGGGGTGGGGCCTGCCGATTGCCGGCCACCCGATGAACCACTCCGCGCTGATCACCGAGGAGCAGCTCAAGGATCTGGGCGCATCGTTGGGCATCGCGGAGGGCGCGGAGTGGGACCGCTTCCCCGAGGACTCGATCGAGGCCCGCGTCTGCCGCACTGCTGCCGAGCGACTGCGCGGCATCGACGAGCAGATCCCGGCCCCGCTGGTCACGCCCGAGCAGATCCCCACCTCGCTTGGCATCCGCCACATGCCGCGCAGCGCCACCCAGGAAGCGCTGGGCCGCCTCCTAACCGAGCTGGAGCGCATCCCCGGCCTGGGCGAGCGCATCGTGACGGTTGCGCCCGACGTGGCCGTCTCGACCAACCTCGGCGGCTGGATCAACAAGGTCGGTGTGTACGCGCCGGACGCCATCCCCGACTTCGAGGCCGAGGGGCCGCGCCTGCTCCGCTGGGAGCCAGGTCCGACGGGCCAGCACGTCGAGTTCGGCATCTCCGAGATGAACCTGTTCATGATGCTCGGCGCGCTCGGCACCTCGTATGAGCTGTGCGGCCAGCAACTGTTCCCCATCGGCACGGTCTACGATCCGTTCGTCTGCCGTGGCCTCGACGCGCTGATCTACGACCTCTACAACCAGTCCAAGATGATCCTGGTCGGGACGCCCTCGGGCATCACGCTCAGCCCAGAAGGCGGGGCGCACCAGTCCACCATCACGCCGTCCATCGGCATCGAGCTGCCCAACCTCCTCTTCTACGAGCCCTCCTTCGGGCGCGAGGTCGAGTGGACGCTGCTCGAAGCGCTGCGGCAGGTGGCGGACCGTCAGCACGGCAAGACCACCTACCTGCGCCTGACGACCAAGCTGGTCGATCAGTCGCTGATGGACCCGGCCATCCAGCGGCTGGGCGAGGAGACGCTGCGGCGGCAGGTGCTGGCCGGCGGCTACCGGCTGATCGACCACCGCTACGACGCCCCGAACCTCGTGGGCAGCCCGGTGGTGCAGATCGTGGCGGCTGGCGCGATGATCCCCGAGGCTATCGACGCGGCGCGCATGCTCCACCAGGAGGGCGTCGCGGCCAACCTGATCAACGTGACCAGCCCGGGCCTGCTGTACCGTGGCCTCGCAGAGGCGCGGCGCGGGCATCTGCGGCAGGGTACCACCGGCGCTGACGCCGGCCACCTGGGCGAACTGATCCTCCCCGAAGAGCGCCACGCGCCGATCATCACCGTGCAGGACGGCGCATCCCACGCGCTCAGTTTCCTGGGCAGCGCCTTCGGAGCGCGTGTCGTGCCGCTCGGCGTGGACGAGTTCGGGCAGTCGGGGACGCGCGCCGACCTCTACCAGTACTACGCCATCGACGCCGAGAGCATGGTGTCGGCGGCCCTGCTGGCGCTCGACCTCAGCTAAGGGCGGCGCGCGGTCGGCGCGCTGGCCCGTTCACAGGCGCTCGCCCCCTCGGCCGCGGCCCGGCGAGGGGGCACGCTCCATCCAGACCCGCGCACCATCCAGGCAGGCAACCTGTCAGGCAGGCGAGGCACTCCCATGGCGATGAGACTCCTGCGGTCCGGCCTCACCTACGAGGACTACCTCCAGCTTCCCGATGACGGCCAGCGCTACGAGATCATCGACGGGGAGCTGTACGTGTCCCCAGCACCGAACATCAAGCATCAGACCGTATCGATCAACCTCAGCACCGTGCTGAACATGCACGTGCGCGCCGAACGTCTCGGGCAGGTGCTTGCCGCGCCCACAGACGTGCGCTTCCTGGAACGATCCACCGTCCAGCTAGATCTGCTCTACATCAGCCAGGCGCGTCGCGGCATCATTACCAGCCAGAACGTCTGCGGCGCGCCTGGTCTTGTCGTCGAGATTATTTCTCCGTCGTCTACCGAGATGGACCTGGAGATCAAGCGCGACCTCTACGCCCGCCATGGCGTCCCGTACTACTGGATCACCCACCCGCAAGAAGAGTCGTTGCGCGCCTATGCCCGCGGGCGAGATGGCGCTTACGAGCGGATCGCAGAGGGGCAGGGCGACATGCTGTTTTCGGCGGCTCCGTTCCCGGACCTGACGATCCCACTGGCGATGCTCTGGGACGCGTGATAGTGAAGCGTTCAGTGCACCACTTGCTTTGCGACGTGAGGTAGTCGGTGCGCCAGTACACGGCGGACCATGCCGTCATCCAGGCGTGGGTCACATCGCGCGGCGGGCAGCCGGCTCGGGTGCGCGGGACCGACGTGCCACGACTGGCGTTCGGCGACCTGCCGCCCAACTGGGAGGCCGTCTCCTGGCCCGACCTGTTCGTGCTGCTGACGAAGGGCCGCCTCGGGCTGATGTACGAGGACAGCCCGGGCAGCCGCGTCTGCAAGCTGGTCAAGGCCAGCACCATCTGAGGGACGATCTCAGGTGAATGAAGCTGTAGCGTGCGTGCTTGTCTCGAAGAGGTCGCCAGGGGGCAGGGCGATTGCCTGTTGATGTCGTCGTGCCGCCGCGTCGGGGCTTGAAAGCCCCGCCTACCATCCTGCAGTCGCTGCGCGACGCTCCAGTCGCACCAGTGCCGGCCGTTCCCGACGACCGTCGCGCAGCGACTGAATGCGTGTAGGCGGGGACTTCAGTCCCCGACGAGGTTGCAGGACGTGCTCGTCATGCAATCGCCCTGAGGGCAGCGCCAGTGCAATCGTATGTTGAGCGCGTCGTGCGGCGGCGTCGGGGCTTGAAAGCCCCGCCTACGATCCTGCAGTCGCTGCGCGACGCGCCAGTCGCACCAGTGCCGGCCGTTCCCGGCGGCCGTCGCGCAGCGACGGTGTGACTGTAGGCGGGGACTTCAGTCCCCGACGCGGCGGCACGACGACATCAACATGCAATCGCCCTGCGCCAGGGGGCGCGCCTAGCCGACGAGGCCCAGCGCCCAGGCGCTCGCGCCGACCGCCAGACTGCTCACCAGCGCTGCCAGATAGATCACGACCCAGGTCGCCCAGCGCTCGGCGCGCCCCTCGGCAGGGCGGCCGTCCAGCTCGGCCCGAGACTCGCGCTGCCAACCGAGCGGGCTTTCTGCGCCGGTCGTGGCAGCGGCAGAGGCACTGGCTGCGACTGACGATGTCCCGGGCGGTCTGACGGCCATCTGGCTCGCTCCTCTGAAGGCAGCATGCCGCTGCCAGTTAGCCGGCCTGACGTGCCAGGTGCCGCCACTCCGATGGCCGTCGTGCCCGATACCTGCTCGACAGAACGCTTCGCAGGGCGCGTGCCATGCTCCTGTGTAGTGCGAGCCTGAGGCGCCAGTCGGTCAGCCGGCCGGTCACCGGGGCACGAAACGGCCCCACCTGTGCATCAGGTGGGGCCGCTTCCAGACGTTCGGGGCGGAGAATCTTCGGCTGGCCGCTCAGGACGCGCGGCGCCTGCCGGCTCGTGCGGGCGCCGGCTGCGCTTGCGTTTGGGCGGGTGCTGGCGCGTCGTCCTGGCCCAGATCCAGCCGCGAGACCAGCGCCGAGAGCGTTGCGGCCGTCGCAGCAAGCTCGTCTGCCTGGGTGAAGATCGTGTGTACCTGGACAGACATCTCCTCCACCGAGGCCGACACCTCTTCGGTGGATGCTGCGCTCTCCTGCGCGACGGCCGCCACGGCCTGCGAGGCGTCCGAGACCTCGGCGGAGCGCACGGCCATCGTGTCGATGGCGGCCCGGCTGCTCTCCATCAGCCCGCCGATCTCGGACATCGCGCCTTCAACCGTGCGCGCATCGCCCACGAGCCGCCCGGTGACGCCGCTGATGTCTTGTGCCTGGACGGCAGTCGCGTCGACGGCCTCGAGGATCTGAGCGAGGGCTGCGCCAGCCTGGTCGGCCCGCGTCGCCCCGAGCTCGACCTTCTCCGCGCCGAGCTGCATAGCCGTGACGGCGTCCCGGGTGCCGGTCTGCACGTCGCGGATCAGGCCGCTGATCGCCTTGGTCTCCCGCTGCGAGCGCTCGGCCAGCTTGCGGACCTCATCCGCCACGACGGCGAACCCCTTGCCGTGCTCGCCAGCGCGGGCCGCCTCGATGGCCGCGTTCAAGGCGAGGAGATTGGTCTGCTCGGCGATATCGTCGATGGTCTCGACCACCGCGCCGATCTTCTCGCTGAGCCGTCCCAGTTCGCCGATGGCCTCGCCGGCCCGCCCGACGACATCCTTGATGTCCGCCATGCCGGAGACGGTGTCGCGGACGGCGTCCGCGCCGTGCTGCGCGGAGGTGCGCGCCTGGGTGCTGGTCGTCGCCACCGCCTCGGCCCGCGAGGCCACCAGATCCACACTGCTGACCATCGTTCCGCTGGTGGCGATCGCGTGCTGCACCAGCCCGGCGATCTGGTTGGAGTCCCGAGCAACGTCAGACAGGGACCGGCTGAGGACGTCCAGCGCCTCGCTGCCGTCAATCGACGCCTGGGTGGCCGAGGTTGCGCCGTCCGCCAGCCCCTGCATCGTCGTGGCGACCTGCAGCAGGGCCGTGTTGACGTGCCCCAGGGCGTTTCGGAGCGTCTCGCTGACGTCGCTCAGCAGCGTGCTCGTCTTGTTGGTCTCGGTCAGCGTCTCGACCAGCAGCGTCTTCATCTCGGCGGCGTGCTCGGACAGATCGTACTCGGGACGTGCCACCTGGACGGCCGCCAGATCGACGCCCGCCGAGGCCAGGTAGTCGAAGAAGAAGGCGTCCATGATCGCCTGGATGTCGTAGTTGAAGACGACGAAGATGGCGCGCTCGGCCTTTGCTCGGAAGCCGGGCCGCAGCAGGAACGACTTTCGCAGGTGCTCCCGCACCAGATCCTGGTAGACCGCGTACGAGCCGACGTACCACTTCAGCGGCAGGTCGATCTGGTTGTGCAGCCGGCCGACCTTCAGGCGTCGCTCGAAGTAGGCCGGGCCGAAGCCGCCGCTGTTCGCCGCCTCATCGAAGATCTGGGTGAAGTAGCCTGCTTGCGAGATCTCCAGGTGCTTGCGTAGATCTTCAAGCGAGATACCCTTCTTGGCCGCCTTGCCAGCGAAGAACTCGCGAGTCCCGGGATGGGTGAACTGGTGCTCGTAGAACTGCCTGGCGACGGTCGGGGCGACGCGCTTTGCCCAGGGCGCCAGCGAGCGCAGGACGGCAATATCAGCATCCGTAAAACAGAGAAGCTGCTTGCGGAGATCGAGATTTCTGGCGTTGATCCGATAGAGATCCGTCAACTGCGCCATAAGTGCGACTCCTGCCCCAACGAGTCAGAGGATCGCCGGGGGTGATCCTCTGTGACGACATCCGCGCGCGGACGGCGCGGCATCGCGCAGCGACCGAATCGATCTGGTCCTGCGGCACTCATCAGAACGGCAGACATTGTGTTTGGAAGTCGCGGTGTCGGAGAAACCTGACGGAAATCTAACGTCTATCGGTCATGCCCCTGACACAACGCGGCCGGGCAGCGATCGTACGCTGCCCGGCCTGCATCTTCTGTGTGCGTGCGCTGCCCGGCGCCGCTCCACAGTCGGAATGCTAGACGGCTGCGCCGACCGCCGCCTCTACGATCTCGATGGCCCGCGCGGCTTCTTCGGCCGTCGGCGCGCGCAGTGGCGAGCGGCAGGCTGCCGACTTGATCACGCCGCGCTTCACCAGGACCGCCTTCATCGAGGCGAAGTTCGAGCCGATGGCTGACGCACCCTTCACGACCCCGGCCAGGTTCGCAGCGGCCAGCACCCGTTCCTGGTGGCGGGCGGCCGCCGCCATGTCGCCGGCCCGGGCCGCCTCGTACGCGCCCACGCACGCCGCCGCCGTCACGTTCGAGATGCCCGGGATCGCGCCCGAGCCGCCGGCGTAGGTCGCGACGTCGATCAGGCCCGTGCAGCCCAGGAACGCCCGCAGGTTGACGCCGTCCTGCTTCGCGTCCACCAGCACCTTGCGGAACCACTCCAGGTCGTTCTGGCTGTCCTTCAACCCGACGATGACGCCTTCCTTCGCCAGCTTGCGGACGAACGGCGGCGTCACCTTTACCTTCACCGTCTGGGGGATGTGGTAGAGCAGCAGCGGGATGCTGACGGCCGCCGCGACCTCCCGGTAGAAGGTCTCCAGCTCGGTCTCGTTGTTCGGGTAGTAGTACGGCGGTGTCGCGGCGAGGGCGTCGGCCCCGGCCCGCTCGGCCCGCCGGGCATGCTCGATGGTCAGCGCGGTGGAGGCGTCGCCCACGTTCGCGATGACGGGCGCACGGCCCCGGGTGGCCTTGACCGTCGTGGCGACGGCGGCGGCGCGCTCGTCGGCGTCGAAGCAGGCGAACTCGCCGGTCGTGCCCATGACCCAGATGCCGTGGACGCCCTCGCCCAGCAGGTAGTCCACCAGCGATGCCAGCGAGCCGTGGTCGATCTGCTGATCGTCAGAGAGCGGCGTCAAGATCGGGGGAAAGATGCCATGCAGGCGATTCAGATCCATGAGAAGCACCTCGCAACAATGGTCGGGCTGCCGGAGGATACCGCACGCCGCGACCGTGCCCACAGGTGCAGGGTGTTGCGCCCATGGCACACCACCGCGGCGCGGCGGAGGCTGATCGCTCTCGAGCGGAGGCGGGTCTCTCTGGAAGAACCGGCCCAACCCACCGATGATCCAGAGTGAACGCCCCTCATGAGGCTGCGCGTCGCCTTTCTGCTACGGCCATCACTCTTTCTATGCGTCGCCGCGTTAGACGAGAAAGAGGGGTCTCGCGCGGGCGCTCGGGGGACAGGCGCGGCGGCGCACGAGATAGAGAGACCAGACGGACGTGCAGGGCGGGGCGGAACGATCCGCCCTCCTGCACGAAGCGTGGCCGCCGGCGAGCGGCCAGGGAGGCGGGAACGGTCGTGAACGAGAATGACAGCACTCTGACCGCGCGGCGGGTCAGTCGCCGCGCCTTTGCGCGCGGCGCGACGGCGAGCGGGGCTGTCGCCGTGGCCGCCTATGCCAAGCCCAGCCTGACGCCGTTGGGTGTGCCACGCGCGCTGGCCGTGTCAGGCCCTGAGCCGACCCCGCCGCCGCTGACGCCGCCGAGCACCGTCACCAAGACGCCCTCGACGGCCACGCCGACGACGACGCCCGGCACGGCCACGCCGACGACGACGCCCGGCACGGTGACGCCGACAACAACGCCGGCCACCGTCACCCCAACGGCTACCAGCACCCCCGGCACCCAGACGCCGACGGCCACGCCCGGCACGGTGACGCCGACAGCGACGGCTGGCACGGTGACGCCGACGGCCACGCCCACCGAGACGGCGACAGCCACGCCAACCTCGACTGGCACGCCCGGCACGGCCACGCCCACCGAAACCCCAACGGCCACGCCGACCGGCACCGTCTCGACGGCGACGCCCACGGAAACGCCGACCTCCACTCCGACCGCGACGCTCGGAACGGCCACGCCCGAGGGTACGCCAGGGACGCCCACGCCCACCGTGACGACCACTCCAGGGACGCCCACCGCCACATCGACGCCGGTCACGCCGACCCCGACGCCAACAGGCGACGACGACGACGACGACGACGACGACGACGACGACGACGACGACGACGACGATGATGACGATGATGACGACGATGATGACGACGGGGTGACGACGCGGCGCTCGTCGGATGGGGGCAGCCAGATCCGCATCAGCGAGCCGGGCGTGGCATCGGCTGGGCCGCCGCGCGATCCCGGCGTGCTGGCGGCTGCGCCCGGCGCCCCACGCCCCGGTGTCGCGGCAGCGGCCCCGGCGCCGCAGGTACCGCAGCCAGGAGTTGCCGCCGCGCGCCCCCTGCCGTCAACGCTGCCCGTCGCTGGGCAGGCCGGCCCAGGCCTGCTGGCAGGCATCCTCGGCGGTATCGGGCTGGCAAGCGTCGGGGCTGCCCTGCACCTGCGCCACCGCCGCAGGTCCGCCGAGCGGGCTGCCCCGCCAGACGCCGATCACGGCTTGAGCGGTGACGTCTCGGAGCTGCCGCTCGACGAGGATCACCACCACCAGTAGCCGCCAACGCTCAGCCGTTCCCCACGGAGCGGCCCGATCCGCGCCACGACGCCACGAGGCCCCCACCCCCCAGGGGGGTGTGGGCCTCGTGGCGTCGTGGCCTTGTGGCGAGATGGCGTCCTGGCCTTGTGGCGAGATGGCGCCCTGGCAGGACGCGCGGGACCGCACTGGCGGGACATGTGCGTCCGTCGCAGGTGAACGCGGGAGCTGTACGGCCGGCCGTGCCCCGAAGCAGCGACGGGGTGGCCGGCCGCCGGAACGCAGCGCTTCGAAAGGCGCACAGCAGCCTGCTGCCGTCGCCAGCTCGCGGGCCATCAGCGTCGCCGGTCGCCACTGAGCGCAGGACACGGCCGCCCGCCCGCTGTGACTGCGTTTATGCATGTTGGTGAGAGAGAAGCTCTACCCATTGGGACTATGTCGGGTAGTCATCCTGGGTGAGTCGCAGTATCACGAAAGAAGAGTTATAGAAATCTCGACAAGACGACAGCCTGCGAGATCCCCCGAACGGGTTATGGCGAGTTGTCTCGCCGCGTTAATGCGTCATCGTTGTAATGAATGACGAAATAATGCGGCAGGCGTGACGATGAACACCCAGCTTCGGCGCTTCTCTCGACGGTTCGGCTTCTCGGCCATCGCCCGACTCGTTCTCCTCCTCGTGCTGCTCTCCTCTTCGGCCTCCTTCCTCCCGCCGACCCCGGCCCTCGCCGCCGACGTGGCTGCCGAGCAGACTTCGGTGTCCGGCGTCATGGATGCCCAGGCGGCATCGTACCTCGACCAGTTGCTCTCCGAGATCAACGCGCGCCGCACCCGGGCCGGCAGCCCGCCGGTCATCTACGCGGGCCTCGACGCCAACCTGGCCGTCAGCCAGTACCTTTCCGATCTGACCCCGCTGATGGTCTCGGCGCACTCCTGCTTCCACGGGAATGGCAACCCGGTCTCCCCGGGCTGGGACTACGTCAAGGGCAGCGGTTTCCGGGCTGAGGCGCGCGGCGAAGTGCTGGCCTGCCCCGGCGACAACGGCTACTGGACGGCTGCGAAGATCGCCGACGGCTGGTGGGGCTCTCCGAGCCACTGGCGCTCCCTCTACGGCGACCCGCGCGTCAACGCCATCGCCTGCGGCACCTTCGGCGCGCAGAACGGCGGTCGCGCGTACCAGACCATCGCCTGTGTGACCTACCGCGTCTAAGCGGCCCGTCAGCGCGACTCGTCACCGTGCTGTTCGGACGGTCACCCCGAGGCCCGCGCGGATCACGCCCCGCGCGGGCCTCTTCACGTCCCCGGGCGTGCTGCCCGACGGTGCTCCCCCGTTCTCGCACGCATCCGACGTGTGTCCGGCGCTCGACAGCGTCGGCGTGGCCTCGGTTTCGCCTCGCAGAATCATGACACCGCTCACGCGTCTGCGGTACTCCGGCGTGGCGCGCTCCTCCTGTATCTCGGCGATGTATGTGCCTCAGGTGGCTGACGTACCGCCTCTCTTCCTGAAGATCGTGAGCAGATTGGGTAACGCTGGCGTGACAAAAGTGTTATTGCTGGTGTGCTATTGGGTGATACTGGCCTGTCGGCTGGCATACACTGTGCAACACGCAGCGTGGCACATCCCTTGGCGTGACACCGTTCGTCGGGTCGTTTCGTTAGGCTCCGTGAGTGCTTGCGTGCGAGGCGTGGTTTTGCAAATGCTGGCTCAGCGGGTTGCCCCCCTCCGCTTCCTCTCCACCCTGCTCCTCCTGGTCCTCATCGCGCAGATCGCCGTCCCGCCGGCTGACGCGGCCCCGGCCGCCGATGACGACGAGGTTGCGGACGCTTTCTTGCTGCGGCTCCGCGACGAGATCAATGCGCGGCGGGCTCACCTCGGCGCGCAGAGCCTGGCGTACGTGCCGGCCCATGCGAACGCCGCACTCGACGGCTTCCTGGCCGAGACGGCTCCGGCCCTGGCCTGGCCGAGTCCGTGCATGCACCATCTGGTGGGCGGCAACTTCTCCTGGGACTTTGTCCAGGCGGCCGGCTTCGACGGCGAAGCACGCGGCGAGGTGCTGGCCTGCCCGGGGCCGGAGCCGTACTGGACGCCGGACCGCGCGGCTGACCAGTGGTGGGAGTCGCCTGTCCACTTCGAGGTACTCTACGCCGATGCTGATGCCAACGCGCTGGCCTGCAGCGCCTACGGCGTCAGCAGCGGCAGTGGCGGCGGCAAGCGGCGGGGGCGCAGCGCCGACGCGGCGATGGCCGTCCTCTGCGTGACGTTCCGGGCCTGAGCGGCTGGGCCAACCCCTGCGTCCTGGCAGCCTTCTCCCTGTCCCCTATCCCTCGCGCCTTCGGTATGATCCCTCCGATCCGATCCGTACTCCCGTGGGAGGGACCGACGATGGTGTTGCAGGCAGGGCCAGGACCGCGCGGAGCCACCCGCTGGGATCCGGACCAGTACCTCAAGTTTGCCGACCACCGGCTGCGGCCAGCTCTGGAGCTGCTCGGGCGGATGCCGCTGACGGACCCCCGCACGGTCTACGATCTCGGGTGCGGCGCCGGCGAGCTGACCCGCATGCTGGCCGAAAAGTGGCCCGAGGCGAGCGTCACCGGCGTCGACAGCTCCCAGGAGATGCTCGAGACGGCTGGATCTGCGCCGAGCCGCGTACAGTGGCGCGAGGCCGACATCCGCACGTGGCAGCCCGAGACCCCGCCCGACCTGATCTACTCCAACGCCACGCTCCAGTGGGTGGACGGCCACGCGGAGCTGTTCCCACGGCTGGTGAGCCTGCTGGCGCCCGGCGGCTGCCTCGCCGTGCAGATGCCGCTCTCGTGGGGCGCGGCGTCCCACCGGCTGATGCGGCAGACGCTGGTCGATGGCGGCGCGGGCGGCACGGCGCTCGGGGACGATGCCCTGCGCGCCAGGGTTGGCCGCAAGTGGGTGGACGACGCCGACGAGTATTACGACCTGTTGGTGGGTCGGACGGCCACCATCGACATCTGGGAGACGGAGTACCTCCAGATTCTGGAGGGGGACGACCCGGTCCTGGAGTGGGTCAAGGGGACGGGGCTGCGTCCGATCCTGAACGGCCTCGGCGAGGCGGAGCGCTCCGTCTACCTTGCGGAGTACGCCCGTCGCCTGCGTGATGCCTACCCGATGCGTGCGAACGGCAAGACCCTCTACCCGTTCCGCCGCCTGTTCATCGTGGCGACAGTCTGATGCCGACGAAACAGCTGCGGGTTGGCATTGTCGGCGTCGGGTTTGTGGGGGCGGCCCACGTGGACGCCGTGCGCCGGATCCCTGGGGCCGAGGTGGTGGCCGTCGCAAGCTCGACGCCGGATCGGGCGCGTCGTCACGCCGACGAGCTGGGCATCCCACGGGCCTACGCCGACTATCGCGGGCTGCTGGCCGATCCGGAGATCGACGTCGTTCACAACTGCACCCCGAACGTCTGGCACTTCCCGATCAACCAGGCGATCGTCGAGGCTGGGAAAGCCTGCTTCTCCGAGAAGCCCCTGACGATGAACGCCGCCGAGGCCGAGCAGCTCTTGCGGCTGGCGCGTTCGCGCGGGGCGCACACGGCCGTCAACTTCAACCATCGCGGCTTCCCGCAGGTGCAGGAGGCCCGCGCGCTGATCCAGCAGGGTGAGCTGGGGCGCGTCCACGCCGTCCACGGCAGCTATCTGCAGGACTGGCTGCTGTTCGACACGGACTGGAACTGGCGGCTCGATCCGACGCTCGGCGGCGCGACGCGCGTCGTGGCAGACATCGGCTCGCACTGGATGGATCTGGCCCAGCACATCGCTGGCGTGCGGATCACGGCGGTCATGGCCGATCTCGCGACGCTGTTCGTCAGCCGCGTCCGCCCGGACCGCGAGGGCGAGACGTTCCAGCGTGGGAGTTCGGGTGGCACGCGGGTGCCCATCGAGACCGAGGACTACGCCCAGGTGCTGGTCCGCTTCGAGAACGGCGCGCGTGGCTCGTTCACCGTCTCTCAGGTGAGCGCTGGCCGCAAGAATCGCCTCTCGCTGGAAGTGGACGGCGGACAGGGCGCGCTGGCGTGGTGCTCGGAGGAGGGTGAGCTGCTCTGGCGCGGCTCCCGCACCGAGGGCACGCGGGTGCTCCAGCGCAACCCACGGATGGCCGGCCTGCCGGGCCTCTCGCGCCTGCCGGCCGGGCATGCCGAGGGCTGGAACGACGCGCTGCTGAACGTGATTCGCGGGTTCTACGAGCAGGTGCAGGGCGCGGCGGCCCGCCCGTGGGTGGCATCCCTTGACGATGGCGTGCACGGGATGCGGCTGGTGGACGCGATCCTCCAGAGCAGCCGCGAGGAGCGCTGGGTCACGGTCGTGTAGAGCTACAAGCCGGGTCAAGGTCGTGTAGCTACAAAAGGACGTGCCGCGGTCTCGGGCACGCCGAACGTCAGGATGACTGCGCCAGCGGCAGCCGGACCGGCTGGCCGCCCAGCCTGCTCGACTCGGAGATCGCGAAGCAGGCTTCGTGGCTGTTGACGGCGTCGCGCAGGTTGGCGTGCGACTCCCGACCTTCCAGGATGCACTCCACGAAGTGGTCGATCTCCCCCTGGAACGGGTGGTGGCCCACCAGCCCGTTGTTCGGCAGTACCGTGGGGAAGGTCGTCCAGCCCAGGACGCCGGGCAGCTTGCGGCTGAAGAAGCGGTTGTCGCGCAGGCCGCCGTCGGTGCCGAGGATGTCGATGTTGAACTGGTACGGGATCCACGGCTCGGTGATGGCGCTGACCTTGCCGGCCTTGCCGTTGGCGAACCGGACCAGCGCGACCTGATTGGCCGCTCTCGGGAGCCCTTCCAGGGCTGTTGTCTCGAGGGCCGTGACCTCGACGATGTCGCTGCCCATCAGGTAGCGCGCGAGATCCACGGCGTGGCAGCCGCCGCTGAGGATCGCGTCGAGGGTGGCGCGCTGGAGTCGCCCCTTCGCACCGGGGTAGCCCGAGACCTCGCCGTTGTGCCAGTAGTCGGCCTGGACGAAGATCGGATCGCCGAACAGCCCCTCTGCGAGCATCGCCCTGGCGGCCAGCGTCAGCGGATTCCAGCGGAGCACAAAGCCAGCCACCGTCCGGACGCCTGCGGCGGTGACGGCGGCGTCCATCGCGCGGAGATCGGCCAGACTGGTGGCTACGGGCTTTTCGATCAGGACGTGCTTGCCAGCCTGCGCCGCTGCGATGGTCTCCTGGGCATGGCGGCTGTGCGGCGTGCAGATCGAGAGCGCGTCGAGGCCGGGGTGGGCCAGCAGCCGGTCGAAATCGTCGTAGATGCCGAGGCCGGACGGGTCGAGGCCTAGCTCGCGGGCTTTGGCAGCAGCGCCGGCCTGGGTCCGGCTGCCGATCGCTACGACGCGGCAATGGGGATGCTTGAGGTAGGCGCGCAGATGCTCCGTGGAGACGGTGCCCGCGCCCTGCACAGCGACGTTGATGTGAGTCATCAGCGGTCAGCCCTCAGCGGTCAGAAGTCGGGAGCCGACTGTAAGTATGTCATTCCGAGCGAAACGAGCTTGCGAGTGGAGCGAAACACCTCCCCCGCTGACCGTCAAGTTCGTGTCATCCGCCGACCGTCATCGTGCGCCCCACCCGCTGACCGTCACCGACCGTTGCCGTGTCATCCTGAATGCAGCGAGGAGGCGCCGGCCGAGACGCCGCCGCCCACGCCCGTCACCGACCGTTGCCGTGTCATCCTGAATGCAGCGAGGAGGCGCCGGCCGAGACGCCGCCGCCCACGCCCGTCACCGACCGTTGCCGTGTCATCCTGAATGCAGCGAGCCTGCGAGCGCAATGAAGGATCTCACCCGCTGACCGT
>JADZEM010000210.1 GCA_020850535.1 Chloroflexota bacterium | reverse complement strand
GGGGGTCGGGGGGTGAGGGCCTCCCGGGGGGTGAGGGCCTCCGGCGGCAGCAAGTCGTCAGAGGCCTTCACCCCGCGAGCCTGACCGAGCATTGGCGCTGTGCTACACTCGCACGGCGGGTCGCCCCGTGGGTGAGGGGAGGAGGCCGCTGATGGCCGGATTCTTTTCGCGCAAGTCGAAGAACGGGGTCAGCACGCCCGCTGAGCCCGCCGCCGTCTCGCCCGACGCGCAGTCACTCTACGAGCCGATCCCGACGGCCTCCTCGCTGATCGACGAGCCGCCCGACTCCATCGCCGGCATTCCGGACCTCTACGGCGTGCTGGGCGTCGATCCGCGCTCCTCGGACGACGTGATCCGCTACGCCTACCGCAAGAAGGCTGCGAAGCTGCTGGATGCGCGCTGGCGTCCGGGGCGCGCCGCCCGGCAACTGGCTGAGGTGAACGCCGCCTACGAGATCCTCGGCAAGCCGGACCGTCGCGCCGACTACGATCGTCAGCGCGCGCGGCTCTCCTACTACCAGCAGGCCGCCCGCCAGGAGGTCGTCTCGGATGCGACGCCGGCTGCTGCCGCGTCCTCCGCCACGATGCGTACGCACGCCACCCGCTCGGCTGCGCCCTGGCGCGCGCCGCGTGCTCCGCGCGGCCTGTTGGAAGTGATCGCGATCATCGGGGTGGTGGCCGTGGCGCTGTACGCCGGCTACACCGTCCTCGGGAACGGGGCGTGGGTCAACCTGGGCAGCTTGCAGGACGCTGGTGCGGCGCTGGGCCTGCCGGTCAAGCCGCGCACCGCCCCCGAGCCAACCGTCGCACCGGTGCTCGCGCAGCCGTCGCCGACCCCACGTCAGGTGCTGGTGCCGCAGGTGGCAATCCCCTCGCCGACGGCGGCAGCGGCCCCGCCGCCAGCCGCCGCCCCGGCAGCGGGGCCAGTGCGGTCGTCGGCCCGCGTGAGCAATCCGGCCCCGCCGCGTCGCTCCGAGATCAGCGTGATCCTGCGCCTGACCCGCGACAACCGACCGCTTCCGAATGTGCCCGTCTACCTGGTGGCGCACTACCGGACGGTGGACGAGCGGTTCCCGGCCGGTGACGGCTCCGTCCCGACGAACGACCAGGGCGAGGCGACGATCACCTTCAACGTTGGCGATGCGACGGCCGGGCACCAGGTCAACGTGGACGTGATCGCCCAGGTTGAGGGCGAGACGGTCCAGACCCAGGCGTCGTTCATTCCTCGGTAGCGCAGCCGGGCGTGGGCACGGGGGCCGCGCAGCCCCCATAATCCCCATCCGTGCTGACTGTACGTGCGCCTGCTACCAGTGCGAACCTCGGACCCGGCTATGACTGCCTGAGCCTTGCGCTCGACGTGGCGAACGTCGTGGAGGCCTGGCCCGCCGCGGACGGCGTGAGCGTCGAGGTCGTCGGGGAGGGCGCGGCGCTCCTGCCCGGGGACGCCTCCAACGAGGTCTACCGCGCGCTCTCGGTGGTCTACGCCCGCCACGGGACGCCGCCCCCGCCGCTTCGGATGCGCTGCCACAACGTCATTCCGCCCTCGCGCGGGCTTGGCAGCAGCAGCGCGGCCCGTGCCTGCGGCCTGCTGCTGGCGAACCGGCTCCTGGGTGAGCCGTTCAGCCCGGAGCGGCTCTTCGAGATCGGGACGGAGCTTGAGGGGCACCCGGACAACATCGCGGCCTGCCTGTTCGGCGGCGTTCAGGTCTGCGTGACGGGACGGAACGGGCTGGAGCATCTCCAGGTGCCGGTGGCGTTCCCGCTGGCGACAACGGTCTACATCCCCGATTTTCCGATGGACACGCACCGCGCGCGCGGCCTGCTGCCGACCGATGTGCCCGTCCCGACGGCCGTCTTCAACATCAGCCGATCCTCGCTGTTCGTGGGGGCGCTGGCGACGGGCCGCACCGATCTGCTCCGCACGGCCACCGAGGACGCCATCCACCAGCCGCCGCGCAGCACCATCTTCCCCGCACTCCCGATCCTGATCGCGGCGGCGCTGGATGCCGGCGCCTACGGCGCGTTCCTCTCGGGCGCCGGGTCTTCGGTCATGGCGCTGGTGGCCCCGGATGCTGCCGAGACGATCGGCGCGGCAATGGCGGCGGCAGCCCGGCAGGCGAACGTGCCGGGGCGGCTGCTCCAGGCGGCCATCTCGACCAGCGGCGCTCATATCGAGGGATCACCTCCCAACAGCCAATAAACCTCGTTGTCCACAAGGCAGAAGCTACCGTGTTACACGTCATCCCAAGCGGAGTGAGCCCGCGAACCCTGCCCGTCATCCCGAGCGGAGTGAGCCTGCGAACACAGTCGAGGGATCTTCCTCGCGTAGTTACAAAGCGGAAGATCCCTCCGCTCCGCTCGTTCCTCGCGACGGTCGGGATGACGGGCGTAGTGTGCTCGTTCCTCGCGACGGTCGGGATGACGTCCGATCACATTCAACGTGGCGCCGTACTGGCTCACAGTTCAGGAAGGAAAAGGAATAGGTAGGTGACGAGCCAAGCCGGCAGGCAACTTATCGTCCAGAAGTACGGCGGCACCTCGGTCGGGAGCGCCGAGCGCATCATCGCCTCGGCCGAGCGGGTTGCCGCGCTCGCGGCCGAGGGCAACGACATGGTCGTGACGGTCTCGGCCATGGGCAAGACCACCGATCAGCTCATCCAGCTTGCGCGGCAGGTCTCCCACGACCCGGAGGGCCGCGAGCTCGACCAGCTGCTGGTGACCGGCGAGCAGGTCTCGGCAAGCCTGATGGCGATGGCGCTCATCGCCCGGGGGCGGCCAGCCGTCTCTCTGACGGGGGCGCAGGCCGGCATCCGCACGACGCGCCTCTTCACCAAGGCCCGCATCACGGATATCCAGCCAGAACGCCTGAAGCGGGAGATCGCGGCCGGCCGCATCGCCATCGTCACGGGCTTCCAGGGCATCACCGACGACCAGGACATGACGACCATCGGGCGGGGCGGCTCCGACACGACGGCTGTTGCACTGGCCGCCGCGCTCAAGGCGGACCGCTGCGAGATCCTCACGGACGTGGAAGGCATCTACACGGCAGACCCGCGCGTCGTGCCCAAAGCGCGCAAGGTCGACAGGATCTCGTACGAAGAGATGCTAGAATTGGCGAGCCTCGGGGCCAGGGTGATGCACCCCAGAGCTGTCGAGCTCGGGGAAGTGTACGACGTGCCGATCCTGGTACGTTCCAGCTTCGCGGACGCGCCGGGCACGCTCATCACTCGGACTGATAACGTGGAAGTTCGCAAGAACGTCCGGGGCATCGCCCACGACACGGACGTAGCCAAGATTCGTATCGTCGGCGTGCCGGACCGCCCGGGCGTCGCCGCCGCCATCTTCAACCCGCTGGCGGACGCGGCCATCAGCGTGGACGTCATCGTCCAGAACACCAGCCTGGACGGCAAGACCGACATGTCGTTCACGGTCAGCCGCGCCGAGCATGCCCGGGCCGCCGCCATCGTCGAGCAGATCGTGCCGAGCATCGGCGCGGCTGGCCTCGACCACTCGGACGGGCTGGCGAAGATCTCGATTGTCGGGACCGGCATGCAGAGCGCGCCGGGCTACGCCGCGCGCATGTTCCAGGCGCTCTCGGCGGCGGGCATCAACATCGACATGATCACGACCTCGGACATCCGGATCACCTGCATCATCGCAGCCGACCAGGCGAACGCGGCCGTCAACGCGTTGCACACTGCCTTCGCGCTGGATCAGGAAGACTGAAGCGGATCGAGGGTCATAGATCGCAGGCCGTGGGGGTGCGTCTCCCACGACCTACGACCCACGATCCAACACCTACCCCTTGACGGCTCCTGCTGCCAGCCCCTGCACCAGCATGCGGTTCGCCAGCGTGTAGAGCACCATCACAGGGATCGCCGCCAGCACCGAGCCGGCCATCATCGGTCCCCAGAGATAGATGTCGCCGCGGATCAGGCCGGCCAGCCCCACGGGCAGCGTCCGGAAGCTGTCCGAGGTGATGAACACCAGGGCGAACAGGAACTCGTTCCAGGCCAGCGTGAAGGTGAAGACCGCCGCCGCCACGAGGCCCGGGGCCGCCATCGGCAAGAGCACCAGCCACATCGATTGCAGCCGGCTGGCCCCGTCGATCTGGGCCGCCTCCTCCATCTCGGGCGGGATCCCCTTGAAGTACCCGATCAGCATCCAGGTGCAGAACGGGATGGCGAACGACTGGTAGCTCACCACCAGGGCAAGCTGGCTGTTCAACAGGCCGAGCCGCTGCATGATCATGAACAAGGGGATGAACAGCAGGCCGCCCGGAATCAGGTAGACGAACAGCACCGAGCGCGCGAGGGCCGCGCGGCCGGGGAACCGCAGCCGCACCAGGCTGTACGCGGCCAACGTCGCCATCGCCGTGGTCAGGATGGTGGTGACCAGCCCCACCGCCAGCGAGTTCGAGAGGTACAGCCCGAACTTCCACTTGTTGATGGCGGCATCGAACTGAGCCAGCGTGAACTTCTTGGGGAAGAACTCGATGGCCGTGCCATACATCTGGTCGTTCTCGGCGATGGACGAGCGGACCATCCAGTACAGCGGCAACAACACCACGAACAGGTAGAACGCGATGGTGGCGTAGACGATCATCCGCTTGGATCGGCCGCGCGAGGAGCCAAGCCAGGAACGGGATTCGGTTGGAGCTTCAAGTGTGCCTTGCATCAGGCCCGCTCCTCGTCGCTGTCCTGCAGGTAGCGCGTCAGGATGATGATGAGGCCCGCGAAGATCGGGACCGCCATCATGGCCGCTGTCGACGCCTCTCCGATGCGCCCGTTCCGAATCCCCTGATCGTAGATCAGCATCGTGAAGACCTCGGTGGCGTTGGATGGGCCGCCGCGCGTCATGATGAAGACCAGATCAAAGGTGTTCGCTGTCCAGATCAGCGACAGCATGCAGGTGACCAGCATGACGTGCCGCAACCCTGGCAGCGTGATGTAGAGGAAGCGGTGCCAGGCGTTCGCACCATCGACCTCGGCCGCCTCGTACTGCTCCGAGGGGATCGATTGCATGCCGGCGAGGTACGCAATGGCGAAGAACGGGAATCCCTTCCAGACGACGACGCTCATGACGGCGGCCATCGCGTAGCGGACATCTCCCAGCCACGAGATCGGCGCGTCGATCAGCCCGATGCCGAGCAAGGCCCAGTTGAAGAGGCCGTTCTGATCGTCGTACATCCAGCGCCAGATCAGGCCAGCCACGAAGGCGGGCACTGTCCAGGGCAGGAAGAGCAGCGCCCGGATGACGGTCCGCCCGAGGAACTGCTCGTTGAGCGCCAGGGCCATGGTCATGCCGACGAACGCCTTGATGGCGACGCCGACGACGGCCAGCAGCACGGTGTTCCAGATCATTCGGCCAAAGTTCGGCCACTGAGTCAGCCAGACGTAGTTCTGGAAGCCGATGAACTTCTCGGGGCTGCCGATCACCTTGTCGGTGAACGACAGGTAGATGGCCCAGGCGGCCGGGTACGCAACAAGTCCAACGATGAAGAAGAAGGCCGGCACCAGCATGGCATAGCCGAGCACCCACTCTTTGTGGCGTGCCGTCAAATCCCGATACCTGGTGTGGCGAAGAACCGTGCTCTGGACACTCACGGGTCACCCCCGGGCGGGGTTCCAGGTTCTGGGTTTCGGGTTCTGGGGGTGAGAATCCGCCCTCCCAGAACCCGAGACCCAGCACCCAGCACCTCCTACTTGTACTTCGAGAACACGTCTTCGGCGGTCTTCGCCAGCTCGTCGAGCGCTTGCTCTGGAGACCAGCCCTCAACGGCCATCCGCGCCGCCGCCGAGATCAGCGGCTGGCGGTTGGTGAACTCGGAGTACGCCTGAGTCGGCTGACCGGGGTGCCCAGCCAGAATGCCGGTCTTGGCGGCCTCGAGGAACGCCTTGCGGGCCGGGTTCTTCCAGACCTCATGGTCTTCCATGCCGGCCACGGCCGGCGAGGGGAACGCCAGCTCGATCCACTTCCGATACACGTCCTTGCTGTACAGGTGGCGCATGAGATCCTTGGAGAGATCCATCCGCCTCTGGTTGCCAGTGTTCAGGACCGCGAAGCCGTCGCGGACATACGCGGTGTTGAAGACGCCCTTCGGACCGCCCGGCGTGGAGGCCACACCGATCTTCGGCAGCATGTCCGGCTTGTTGGTGCGGAACCAGACCAGCGGGCTGGCCGGGTTCTGGATGAAGATGACCTTCTCATCTTGAAGCGCGGTGTTGTTGGCGGCGTTATCCCAGCCGGTGACGCCCGGCGGATACACGCCAGCGTCCCAACTGGTCTTGATGCGCGTCAGGAAGGCCAGCATCTCCGGCGTCTTGATGTTCGCCAGCTTGCTGTCTTCGTTGACGATCTTGCCGCCGTACCCGAGCATCATCAGGTGGAACGTGTCCTCGGCGTCCGTGCCGGCCTTGTTGAACTGGAAGCCGACCCCGTAGATGTTCGGAGGCGTCTGGAGCTTCTTCGCAACGTCGAACAGCTCATCCCAGGTCTTGGGGGCTTCCTTGACGCCGCCCGCATCGAGAATGTCCTTGCGGTACAGGATCATGTTGCTGTCAATGGAGTACGGCAGCATCCACTGCTTGCCGTCTCGGGTCACGATCCGCTCAGCAGGCTTGTAGAAGCCGCCCCACGCCTTCGAGAACTCGGCGTACAGGTCTGAGTGATCGATGAAGATGCCGGCCGGGTAGAACGCCGTGAATCGGCCGACATCCACCTGCGAGATGTCCGGCAGTTGCCTGGATTCGACGGCTGCCTGGAGCTTCTGGCGGACATTGTCGCCAGTCTCGCGGGTGATCTCCACCTCGACGTTCTTGCTCTTGGCCCACTTGTTGATCTCCTCGGTCTGGTAATCATCCGAGGGCGGGGCGAACGTTGCGTCTGTCCAGATGACCATCTTGTCGCCGCCCATGCCCGGGATCATCCCGCAGGCGGACAGGACCGGCGCGAGCGAGATCGCTCCCAGACCGACAGCGGCGGTCTTGAAGAGCGTTCGCCGAGTCATTCCACGGCGGGTCACCGTTGTCCCCATTCTCGTCTCTAGCATCGAGAACCTCCGTGTACTCCCCCAAGATGCCCCGTCTGTGCGACAAATCTGCCGGCACGCAAGGCCACGAGTCCTGCGCGACGTGCGACGTGGAACGACCAGGGGGGCGGTCGATCCTGGCAGCAGGCCGCGCCTACCGACCCCTCCCCCTCTTGTCAGAGTCGGCCCGGTCTGGCGCTATCGGAATCCCGCGCGACACCATGCACCTTCGCATGGACCCTCAAACGGCGAGTCTCTACCGCGTGGCAGCGACATCCTGGGCGCGAATGGGCACAGTATAGCGTTGTGCCGGCGCGCCGCCCAGCCGGCGGGGGCCGTTCGTGGACGGCGGGTCGACGGAAGACAGGATCGTTCCGTCCACGTGCCCGTTGCGCCCTGACCGAGCGTGCTGCAGTCGTCAGCCCTCGAGCTGGCGGCGCAGCAGCCGCAGCACTGGCGCCGGTGAGACCGTTGTGTTGACGACGACGTGCGGCCGGAGGACCGGCTCGGCGTCACGGCGCAGGCGCAGGTAGATCGGCCAGTCGGCGTCTGACTGGTCGGTCGGGCTGGGCGCCTCGATGCGCTGCCGCAGGCGCGCTCGGATGACGGCCTCCGGCGCGCGCGCCACGACCACGGCCAGCCGGGCGCCGGTCTGCTCGGCCAGCCTGTAGAGGGTGGTGCGGTGGCGCTCCTGTAAGTTGGTGCCGTCGAATACGACGCACTCGCCCCCTGCCAGCGCCTCCGCGATCATCCGGTGGCAGGCGTCGTAGACCGCCGACGCCTCGCCGGGCGTGTAGCGCGGGTTCGGGAACAACTGCTTGCGGACGGCGTCGGTCTGGATGAGGCGTGCGTCCAGCGCCGCGCTCACCTGACGCCCGAGGTACGACTTGCCAGAACCTGGCGCTCCAACCATCACGATCAGCGCCGCGGACTGTTTGCCGGGCGACGTCCTGCCCGTTCCTGCCCCGTTCGACATGCGCGCCAGTATACGACCCGGACGCATAGACGCTCCTGGTACAATGCCGCCCATGCTGACAGGATTTCGGGTTCTCTGGCGCGCCCTGATCCATTTCTGGGACGAATCGCTGCTGATGATCCGGACCAACGTCACGTGGTTCGTCGTCAGCCTGCCGCTGTACGTGGTCACCTCGGCCCTGACCGGCCTGCTGCTGACGCTGGCCGGGGCCTGGTCCGCGAGCGCCGCTGCTGTCGAGGGGGCGGCCACCGACGAGGGGTCGGCGCTGCCGTGGCTGCTCGGGGCGATGCTCCTGGTGCTGATGCCGCAGCCGGCCTCGGCGGGCGTCTATGCTATCGCCAACTTCGTGGTGAACGAGGAGACGCCCGAGTTCAACCTGTTCTGGCGGGCGCTCCGCACCCTCTGGAAGCAGGCGTCTGTCACCTATGTGATCGGGCTGGCCGTCTTCTTCGGGTTGCTGTTCAACACGTCGTTCTACATGTCCTCGGCGAACCCGCTGCTCAACGCCGTGGCGATCCTCTGGCTGTACGCCATCGTCTACTGGCTGACGGTCCAGATCTACGTCATGCCGCTGATGGTGGCCGCCGCTTTCCCGCCGCCGCCCCCGCCGACCGGCGACGACGGCTGGTCGCTGGACGGGGATTCGCGGGTGGCCGAGCCGCCGCCAGCCCCCGAGCCGGAAGACCTGCCGCTGCTGACGCTGTACAAGCGGGCGGCGATCCTCTCGCTGGCGAACCCGCTGTTCAGCCTGATTCTCCTCTTTGGCATCCTGATCGGGCTGGCGCTCAGCAGTTTTGCGCTGCCAGTCTACCCGCTGATCGTGATGTCGTTCGCGGCGCTGATCGGCTGCCGTGGCCTGCGCGGCCTGCGCGAGAAGTACTTCCCGACCGAGCTGCAGGGGCTTCAGGGCAAGCCCGGCGGGCCGATCTCCTCCCTGGAGCACCTGGTGATTTTCACCAGCGGAAACTCGCACGCGGTCCAGGACAGCCCGGCCCTGATCGGCGCGCTGGAGAAGGCAGCCAAAGCGCGGTCGTCGCAGGTGTTCGGGCAAGCGAAGCCGAACTACGTGTCGTACTCGCGGTTCCCGGCCGAGGTCGCCAAAACGGACGCGATTCCGGAGTCTGTCCGGGCGGCAATCGACAGCCAGTACGGCACCGGATTGCGTGACGGCCGTCACTATCCGTGTGTACGGTACTTTGACGAGCCGGGATCAGGCCAGTCGGTCGCCGTGTTTCTGATCTACAAGTCCTGATCGTGGCATGCTCTTGAGCGGATCGTTGCTGACTACCCGGGCGCCCGACGCGCAGCTGTCGCACGCCTGACCGCAGAGGCCGCACCCTGAACGAGCGAGCGCGTAGCGAGGAGACAGGCCGGTGACCGTCGGAGCGCGCGTGCTGGGCGGGCGGTACCGCCTGGGCGGCGTGCTGGGGCAGGGCGGGATGGCCGTCGTGTACCGGGCTGAGGACACGATGCTCGGCCGGACGGTGGCGGTGAAGGTGCTCCGCGAGCAGCTGGGCGCGGAGCACGAGTTCCTGGAGCGCTTCAACCGCGAGGCGCGGGCCGCTGCACGCCTGAACCACCCGAACATCATCCTGGTGTACGACGTGGGCCAGGACGGCCCCTCGAATTACATCGTGATGGAGTACGTGGAGGGGCATGACCTCCGCGAGCAGGTTCGCCAGCACGGCGCGTTGCCGACCGAGCAGGTCGTCGACCTGGGGTGCCAGATCGCGGCGGCCCTGGAGTACGCGCACCGCAAGGGGCTGATCCACCGCGACATCAAGACCCAGAACGTCCTGCTGACGGCTGACGGCAAGGTCAAGGTGGCGGACTTCGGCATCGCCGTGGCGCTCGGGGAAAGCTCGATCACGGCGGATGGGATGGTCGTCGGGTCGGTCCACTACATGTCGCCGGAGCAGGCCGAGGGACGCCAGACGACGCCGGCGTCGGACGTGTACTCGCTGGGCGTGGTGCTGTACGAGCTGGCGACGGGCCAGCTGCCGTTTACCGCTGAGTCGCCGCTGGCGGTGGCGCGGCTGCAGCTCCAGGCGACGCCGACCCCGCCGCAGCAGGTGAACCCGGCCGTCCCGCAGCAGCTTGCCGAGGTGATCCTGGCCTGCCTGGCGAAGGAGCCTGAGCCGCGGCCGGCTTCGGCGGCGCTGGTGGCGGCAGCGCTGCGTGGCCAGCGGTCCGTGAACACGGGCCAGCAGCCGGCGCTGGACGCGACGTCCGTCAACCCGGCGATGTTCGGGGGCATGCCCCCGTCGACGTCGGGCCAGACGCACCGGCAGACGGGGCCACAGCCGCGGCAGCCACTCGGGACGCAGGTGATCCAGTCCGGCACCGTGCGGCGGCCCCTCAGCGGGGAGCAGCCGTACACCAGTGGCCCGGAGGCCGGCCCGCGGACGGATGTGCTGATGCCGCCGCCGCGGCGCATCGGGGAGCGGCAGCCCCGAGATCGGCGAACGGGGCGGGCGGCTCGCCACGAGCGGCCGAGGCGGCGACGTCTCTGGCCCTGGGTCGTGGCGGCCATCGTGCTGGCTACGGTGGGGGTGCGGATCGGGACGGCGCTCGGCGAGCGGGTCAACCCGATGAACTACGTGCAAGGTCGCCCGACGCCCGCGCCCGTCTTTGTGGCGACGCCCGCCCCCACGCCGACCACGCCAGCGAAGCCCACGGCGGTGGCAAAGCCAGCAGTCCAGCCGACGGTCGCGCCGCCAACGGCGGTTCCGCAGCCGACTGCCCCGCCCCAACCGACGGCCTCACCGCCTCCACCAGCGACGGCCACCGCCGTCCCGAAGCCGACCACGCCGCCGCCACCGGCCGGGATGAAGGCGGTGCCGGGGGTGATCGGGCGGCCGGAGGCTGAGGCGGCGAAGCTGATCCGCGATGCCGGCCTGACGGTGAAGGCTGAGGAGCGGCCGTCCGCGAACGCCCGCGAGGGCACGGTGGTGGCGCAGGATCCGCCCGGAGACCGTCAGGTGCTGGAGGGCAGCACGGTGGTCATCGTGGTGGGGCGTGGCGGTGGCGGCGGTCTGCAGCCGAAGCCGGCCCCGAAGGAGGGGCTGGTGCTGGTCCCGAACGTCGAGGGGATGGACGAGCGGGAGGCGCGGCGGATGCTGGAGGGGATGGGCTTCACGGTGCGGGTGCGCCAGGACAACGCGCCGGGCCGCAAGGGGCAGGTGATCAACCAGAACCCGGAGGCCAACAACAGCGTGCCTCCGAAGGCGCTGGTGGTCATCACCCTCGGGACGTAGCGCGGGGCCGGCGGTCGGCGCTCTGGTAGACTTCCGCCAGCATGGTGACAGACGCGCCGGCCGCTGTCTCGACGGGTGAGGACGCCCGTCCGCCGAAGATCGTCGTCGAGCGTCTGAGCAAGACGTTCCGGGCGCGGAACGGCGTCGTTCAGGCGTTGCAGGACATCGATCTGACCATTCCAGAGGGGCAGTTCTGCTGCATCGTGGGGCCGTCTGGCTGCGGCAAGACGACCTTGCTGCGGATCCTGGCCGGCCTGGAGGAGCAGGCCGAGGGCCGCATCGAGATGGTTCACGCCGATCCGCACCGGCCGCTGACTTCGATGGTCTTCCAGGAGCAGTCCATCTTCCCCTGGATGAGCGTCTACGACAACGTGGCGTACGGTCCACGGATGCGCGGCATCTCCGGGCGGCAGTACCGCGAGCAGGTCGAGTACTACATCGAGAAGGTCGGGCTGACGGCGTTCCGGAAGGCGTACCCGCACCAGTTGTCGGGCGGCATGAAGCAGCGCGTCTCGGTGGCGCGGGCGTTCGCCAACGCGCCCGAGATCCTGCTGATGGACGAGCCGTTCGGGGCGCTGGACGAGCAGAACAAGAGCCTGCTCCACGAGGAGCTGCTGCGGATCTGGGAAGAGTCCCGCCGGACGGTGGTCTTCATCACCCACAGCATCGACGAGGCGCTGGTGCTGGGCGACCGTGTTCTGGTGATGACCGCCCGTCCCGGGCGGCTGAAGGCGGACATCTCGATCCCGTTTGCCCGGCCGCGTGGCGCGTATGAGCTGAAGGCGACGCCGGAGTTCGGGGAGCTGTCGTTTACGGTCTGGAGCCAGTTGCGGGATGAGGTGCTCCAGGCCCGGGCCGCCGAGGCCACGGCCGAATGAGTGCGGGCGGGGGCCGGGTGAGCGCGAGCGCCGGCCGGATGAGCGCGGGCGGCGTGGTGCGCGTTCGCACAGCCAGCCAGCGGCGGGCGGTCGTCTCGCGGCAGGTGGTGGAGAAGGTCGTTGCGCTGATCGCGCCGATCCTGCTGCTGGCGCTCTGGGAGGCGGCGGCGCAGGCCCGGCTGATCAATCGCGGGTTCTTCCCGGCCCCCTCGACGATTGCTGCCTCGTTCCTGGTGCTGATCCGCACGACGCTCCCCACGGACATCAGCATCAGCCTGGGGCGCGCCGCCATCGGGTTCGTCATCGGGGCGCTGCCGGCGCTGCTCCTGGGTGTGCTGATGGGTCTGATGCCGCTGGTGCGGGCGGCGCTTCAGCCGATTGCTGGCGCGCTGTTCGCGATCCCGAAGGTGGCGATCGTGCCGCTAGTCATCGTGATCTTCGGATTGGGTGAATCGTCCAAGTGGGCGATCATCGCCAGCGGCGTCTTCTTCCAGGTGCTGGTCAGCACGACGGCCGGCGTGGCGAACATCGACCGCATCTACCTGGATGTGGGCCGCAACTACGGCGCGAGCCGCCTCGCCACGATCTGGACGATTGCGCTGCCAGGGGCGCTGCCGGTCATCTTCGCGGGGGTCAAGCTCGGGTGGGCGGTCTCGCTGCTGCTGCTGGTGCAGGCCGAGATGGTGGCCGCCAAGTCCGGGCTGGGCTACCTGATCTGGAACTCGTGGCAGATCGGGCGGATCGACGACGTGTACGTCGGCATCCTGACGGTGGCGGCGCTGGGCATGCTCTCGTTCTGGCTGCTGGATCAGCTCGAAGCGTGGCTGATCCCCTGGCGGAGCCGGCAGTAGGGCGTGGGGCGTGGGGCGTGGGGCGTGGGCGATGGTGAAAGTGTGCAACTCACAGTTGTCATCCTGAGCGCAGCGAAGGACCTCACCCGCTGACCGTCACGTGTCGTGTTGGTGGGTGAGATCCTGCGTTGTGCTCGCAAGCTCGCTTCACTCAGGATGACATGGTGCGGCGCTAACGTCGCTTACCATTGTCTGGTGCGGCAGTTGACGGTCAGCGGGTGAGGTCCTTCGCTGCGCTCAGGATGACAATTGCAACTTGCACGCTTTCACTGACATACTCGTACCGCTGACCGCTGACCGCTGACCGCTGACCGCTGACCGCTGACCGCTGACCGCTGACCGCTGACCGCTGACCGCTGACCGCTGACCGCTGACCGCTGACCGCTGACCGCTGACCGCTGACCGC
>JADZEM010000209.1 GCA_020850535.1 Chloroflexota bacterium | reverse complement strand
GTGAACGCGGGCGCACGTCGTCGGTGCAGGCCCGAGCCGCCCTGGCATCGGCATCGTGCAGGAGATCGTAGCGAGGGGGCCGGGCAGCGTCAAACGGCCACGCCACGAGCAGCCTCGTCGAGGCTTGCAAGCCCCGCCTACAATCATTCAGTCGCTCCGCGACGAAACAAAGCTGACACGTAGCTCCGCTGGGCGACTCCACACGCGCTGCACCAGCCGAGCGCGCACAAAACCATGCTCGCCGGCCATGCCCAGCGTTGTCGCCGACCACCCCCTCCGGAGGAAGCATGCCGCTCGACCGTCAGTACATCAACCCTGAGGGCGGCCCCGCCCCCATTGCCTACACCCACACCGTCAAGATGGGGAATCTGGTCTTCGTCTCGGGTCAGCTGCCCATCGACAAGGACCGCCAGCTCGTGGCGCCGGGCGACCTGCGCGGCCAGACGCGGCAGGCCCTCGACAACATCACCCGCAATCTGACGGCAGCCGGGGCCTCCTGGAAGGATGTCGCCAAGGTCACCATCTTCGTCGTCGGGATGGAGCAGATCGGGGCCGTCCGCGAGGCGCGCGAGGCGTTCTACGCCGAGCAGGGCGTCCGGCCGCCGGCCTCGACGGCCATCGGCGTGGAGCGGCTCGCCGTCGAGGGGGCCATGATCGAGATCGAGGCGTACGCGGTCGTCGAGGCGTAGACCGCGCCGTCCGGTCGCAGCCTGCTATCGTCCGTTCGCCGGCGCGCCGGGTCTGGCGCGCGCACGTCACACCGGAGGTGACACCATGGCCGCGCTCGATCAGCTTCAGGGCCGCGCCTTCACCTGCCTGCTCGCAGGGCTCATCGGCGATGCGATGGGCACCCCGACCGAGAACCTCGAGCCGGCCCAGATCGAGGAGCGCTTCGGCTGGGTCTCGACCTTCGAGGGCGACGGCACCGACGACTCGTTGATGAAGGACTTGCTCTCGGATGCCCTGGTACAGACCGACGGCCACGCCACCGCCGACGACTGGGCCGCCCAGATCAACGCCCAGTCCGCCCGCATCCGCGAGCGCCGCGACAAGTTCTTCCCGTCCGTGCTGCACCTCGTCGGGAAGCTCCGCTACGGCTACTCCCCCCGCGAGGTCAGCGACGGCAACATGCCCAGCTCCAGCTCGGCGATGGCCATCGCGCCGGTCGGCATCGTCAACGCCGGCCACCCGCGCGCGGCCGCCGCCCAGGCCCAGGATCTGGCGAGCCTGATCCACACCGGCGATGTGAGCTTCTGCCAGGACGGCGCGGCGGCCGTCGCCGCCGCGATTGCCCAGGCGATGCTGCCCGGCACAACCATCGAGGACGTCGTGACGGCCTCGACGGCGTACCTCAAGCCGACCAGCGGCGCGCTGATGCGCGGGCTGATCGAGGAGGCTGTGGCGCTGGCCCGCGAGGTCGCCGACTACCGCGCCTTCCGCGAGGCGTACCACGCCCGCTTCCGCCAGACCATCGCCTGCGACTCCCGCGAGACGATCCCGGCGACCATCGCCCTCTGCCTGCTGGCCGATGGGGAGGCCGTGGCGGCTGTCGAGCTGGGCGCGAACTTCGGCCGCGACAGCGACACCATCGCCACGATGGCGGGGGCGATCTGCGGCGCGTTCGGCGGGGAGTCTGCCATCCCATCCGGGTGGCTCGCGCAGACCCCCGAAGCGACCGTCCAGGAGCAGCACCGGATGGCGCGGCGGCTGACCGAGATCGGGCAGGCGAAGGCGCAGAGCGAGATCGCCGCCTGGAGCCGGCTCGGCAGGTAGCCGCCGGGCGCGTCTTCCCCTGGGAGCGTCTTCCCCTGGGAGCGCGGCGAGCTATCATCTCGCCGTGTCTACGTCCGTTCCGCAGTCCACCGCCACCTCAACCGGTTCATCTGGCTCGTCAGCCTCCTCCGCTTCGGCCCAGGCCGGGCGCTCCTGGCGAGACCTCTACAGCTACTGGGCGGCGCTGATCGCCCTGGTGCTGGTCTCCGTCGGGTTCGGGGCCATTGCGCCATCGCTCTCGAACATCCTGGCCGAGCTTGCCGTCGGCGCGAGTGTCGGCTCGCTCCTGGTCAGCGCACTCGGGGCCGGGCGGCTGGCCGGCGGGTTCCCGGCTGGCATGGTCGTCGGGCGGCTCGGGCCGGGCCGCGTCATCCTGCTGGGCTGCAGCGTCTTCGTCGTCGGGTCCGTCATCGGCTGGCTGGCCCCGAACTTCTCATTCCTGGCGCTCGGCCGGTTCGTGCAGGGGGTCGGCCTGGGGATCGTGCCGGCCGGCGTGCTGGCCGGCATCATGGCCGGGGCCAAGGCCGAGCGCGCTGGCGGCTCGATGGCCCTGTACCAGTCGGCGCTGACGCTGGGCGGGGCGTTCGGCCCGGCCGTTGGCGGCCCCGTCGCCGAGTTGTACGACTGGCGCGCCGCACTCCTGTTCTGCGTGGGCGCGGGGCTGCTGGCGATCCTGATCGCGCTGCCGCTGGCGACGCGCCGGCCAGCCCCCACCTCCAAGCCGGCCGCCCCGCGCGAGCGTCTCGGCCTGAGCGCGCTGCTGGCCGTGATGCTGGTGCTGCTGCCGCACCTCGCCACCTTCCTGTTCCGGATGAGCGTGGCCCAACTGGCGCTGCCGCTCTACGCCTCCGGGCCGGCCGGCCTGGAACCGTCGATGGTCGGGCTGCTGCTCGGGTCGCAGGCGGTGATGGCGCTGGTGATGCTCGGGCCGGCCGGCTGGGCCACCAACAAGTTCGGGGTGCGGCCGGTGGTGGCAGGCGCGCTGTGCGTGGCCTCGGTCGCCGTGGGGCTGATGCCACTCGTGCCGACGCCCTACGGGCTGTGGGCGGCCACGGTCCTGTTCGGCGGCGGGCTGGCCGTGCTGGGGGTCGGCAGCGGCCTGCTGATCTTCACCCTGGAGGGGTACTCGACGGGGGCGCTCGTCGGAATCTACCGGCTCTCAGGCGATCTGATGCAGGTGTTCGGGCCGATTGTGATCGGGGCGGTGCTGGATGCGCTCGGGTTCCAGGTGAGCTTCTTCACGATGGCGGCGTGCGGGCTGCTGGCCATCGCCGGCGCGTACCTACGGCCCGGGGTTCGTAGGCCGTAGATCGCGGGTGGTGCGGAGGCCCTCACCCCCGACCCCTCTCCCTGTGCGCGGGAGAGGGGAGGCGCAAGATATTGACGGCTGGTCGCCCACACCAGAACACATTGGTCATGGTATACCCGGCACTGACATGTCTCCCCTCTCCCGCGCACAGGGAGAGGGGTCGGGGGTG
>JADZEM010000208.1 GCA_020850535.1 Chloroflexota bacterium | reverse complement strand
GCGACTGGAGCGTCGCGCAGCGACTGCAGGATCGTAGGCGGGGCTTTCAAGCCCCGACGCGGCGGCACGACGACATCAACATGCAATCGCCCTGCCCTACACCAGATGCTTGTTGATATAGCCCCAGTTGATGTCGTAGCCGAGGCCGGGGTCCGGCGAGATGTGGACGTTGCCCTCGTCGTCCATCGGGTCGATGGGCTTGTTGAGCCAGGCGGGGGTCTCGTCGTAGTCGATGAACGGGTGCAGCAGGCCGCGCTCGTAGTAGAGGCCGGGGCTGACCATCGAGCCGAGCACGTGCAGGTTGCCCACGCCGCCGCCGTGCACCTCCAGGTGCATCCCGAACGCCTCGGCGAGATGGACGCACTTGACCAGCCCGGTGATGCCGCCGACGTCGCCCACCCCCGAGCGCACCATGTCGCAGGCGCCGGCCTTGATCCACTCGGCGCGGACGTACATCTTGCCCTCGGCGGTCTCGGGGCCGCAGATCGGCAGGGCGGTCTGCTCGCAGAGCCAGATGTAGGACGACATGCTGTGCTCGTCCATCGGCTCTTCCATCCAGAGGTAGCCCAGCTCCTCCAGTCCCTTCGCCAGTTGCAGCGCTTCGAGTCGGTTGTAGTAGTGGAACGGGTCGAGCATCAACGGGTAGTCTGGCCCGACCGCTTCGCGGACGGCCCGGCAGGCTTCGAGGTCGCGCTTGACGCTCGGTGCGCCTTCGAGGGGCGGCTGCCAGGTGTGCAGCTTGAAGGCCGGGTACCCGCGCTCCTTGCATTGGATGGCGTAGCGGGCGTACGCCTCGGGGGTGTCGAGGCCGCCGGGGCTGTCGTCGCCGACCATCGTGCTGGCGTAGGCCGGCACCGTGTCGCGCGCCGCCCCGAGCAGCTTGTGCACGGGCAGCCCGGCGATCTTCCCCCCGAGATCCCAGAGGGCGCAGTCAACGGCCGTCAGCACGCGGTCCGCCAGTGTGGCGAGGTTGAGCCGCTGACGCTCCTTCAGTCCGTGCCAGAGCTTTTCGCGGTAGAGGGGGTCCTGCCCCACGAGATACGGCTTGACGACATCCTGGATCACGCCCGGGTTCGCCGCACCGAAGTAGTGGCCGCTCACCCCCTCGTCGGTGGTGATGGTCAGGAGGTTCTGCACGGCCTCGTGCTCGTGGCCGGCGTGGCCGTGCCCGTCGGTGTCGCGAACGACCTTCGACTTGTACTGAAAGCGCTGGATCGAGACATCGGTGATCTTCATGCGCGTCTTGCTCCTGCGTGAGGACGACTCAGCGCTGGACGCGCCAGGGAGCGGGCGAAGCGCGACACCGTGTCGCCTGCTCCCTGGTGCGCCCAGTGACTGCACGATGGTAGAGCCCGTGGCGTCGGTCCGCCATCGGTTGCAGCCCGCGCGCGGACTGTACCAGAGACGCTGCCGCGCCCTCACGGAGGCCTGCGCGCGGCCCCAGGGCGATTGCCTGTTGAGCGCGTCGGGCAGCGGCGTCGGGGCTTTCAAACTCCGACTGCGCGTTTCATGGCGTTTCGGGAACGCTAACGAACATGCCATCGCCCTGTGCGCAGCCCCGGAATCAGCGGGAGGGCGGCTGGATGCGTGGTAGAATCGGGCCGGGGAGCGGGGGCGCTGGCCGGCCGACCGCCGCATCGAGGCCGCTCCAGGAGCCGAGCATGACCGACGACGAGCTGCTGGAGCGAGAATTCGTGGCCTGGCAGGCGCAGCAGGGGTACGAACCCATCCATGATGCGTTCTGGTCGTCGACCGGCGAGTAGATGCGTGTGACCGCGCGGATGACCCGGCGGCAGGCGCTTCAGCGGGCCGTCCTCGGCGGGCTTGGGCTGGCGGTTGGCGCGCTGGCGGCCTGCGACGTGGCCGCTCCGCCGCCGACGCCCCGGCCGCTCCCGACGCCCGTCCGCCGCGAGACGCCGGTCCCGCCGACGGTGCCGCCGCCCTCGCCCGAGGCTGACAGCTCTGTCACACGGGTGCTCCTCGAAGCCGAGGATTTTGTCCCGGACGGCCCCGGCTGGAAGGCGATCCAGGTCGGCCAGGGCAACTACATGGTGGACAGTATCGGGGCGAGCCACGTCTCGGGGCGGGCGCTGCTCCACGCTCCGGCCGACGCGGTCGGCGCGAAGGCATCCCTGGAGAGCGCCGTGCCGAAGGCCGGCCAGTATCGGCTGCTGGCCCGCTACGAGCTGCCGTCGCGGACGCACCATACCCGCATCGCCGTCAACGTGGAGCAGCCGGACCGCCCGCCCGGGCGCGTCGAGCTGGGGGCGCCAGGGGCGACGCGAACGTGGTTCTTCAACCTCGCGGACGCCCCCTGGCACGAGCTGCCGCACGGTCCGGAAGGGCTGGTGGTCGAGAGCGGCCTGCTCGATCTCGCGGCTGGACCGGCCCGCTTCACGCTGGAGGTGCTGGATGGCCCCGAGCCGGCGGCCAACCGCAACCTCGACCTGCTCCTGCTGACCACGGACGTCGAGGAGGCGTACAAGGCGCGCGGCACCCGTGCCTACCCGATCCTCGACGAGATCGGGACGGCGGCGGCCGGGCGGCTCTACGCGCGCATCACGAACCCGGCCGACAGTGGCGAGAGCTTCCACGTCGAGGGACGGTACACCGTCAACCGCGTGCCCTGGACGTTCCCCGCGTTCACCATCGACAAGATGGGGCTGACCCGCACCAGCGGCCGGCCGCAGCGGCTGGAGCCGGGCGACCGCACCCCCTGGGTGGACGTCTCCAGCCGCGACACCACGCACCAGGGCCATCTGGGCTTCACCCAGGTCAACAACAGCCAGAATCGTCGGATGACGATGCTGCTCGAGTTGGCGAGCGCCCCGCAAGACGGCGCGATCCTCCGCACGCTGGAGTACCGCGAGGATGCTGCCTCGCGCCTGCTCGTCAACGTGCCGCCCTACCCGGCCAGCGCCCCGCAGGAGATCCTGACGGGCGAAGAGACGCTGGAGCGGATCATCGCGGTGCTGGAGGCGACGCCAGCCCCCGTGGGGAAGCCGCCCGCCCGGACCCTCGTGTACGCCGGCCTCGGCGATGACGCCGAGCGCAACCTGGCCAGTCCCACACGCATCTACCAGCTCTATCGCAAGCTGTTCGTGCTGCTGGGCCTGAACGCCTTCAACCGGCTCGGCACGGGCGGGCTGCAGGTCGAGGTGCAGACGCTGCGCGAGGCCGGCCGGACCGTCGGCAAGTTCCAGGTGCTGGGCGACTACCGCTGGTACCCCACGGACGAGAACATCGGCAAGGCGAAACGCGACATCGACTCCGTCCAGGGGATGCCGTACCTGCGCGGCTTCAGCTACGGCGACGAGATCACCTTCTCGCAGTGGGCGCCCAGGGACGGCCGTGACGACGGCCTCCGCGCGATGCTCCAGGCCAGGGGGTTCCAGCCGGAAGATCTGATGCCGGCCGACGACGCTGCCAGCGTCACCCGCCGGCCGCTCGATCAGCGCTGGCGGCGCGTCCGCTACGTGGACGAGGAGGAGGATGCTCGCAAGACCCCTCGCCTCTACGTCGAGAGCCGACGCTACATCGTCCAGGTCACCCTGGAGCGGCTGGCGGCAGCCTCCACAAAGCTCCGGGAGACGTTCGGCAGCGACATCGTCTACGGCCCCAACTACTCGCCGCACCCGTTCTTCTGGCCGGACCTGACCATGTTCGTGCAGGCGCTCCGGCGCGGCGCGATCAACCGCGTCTGCCACAGCGACTACTGGTGGCAGGTTGGCGAGTTGGGGCCGCAGATGAGCGGGTACATCCTCGACACGTTCCGCTGCGGCCTGCGCAACCGGCCCGGCGTGATCCAGGCCTATGCGATGCCGCACAGCCCGGGGACAACCGACGCCGACTTCCGCCGCTCGGTGGTGACGGCCATCGCGCACGGCGCGACGGTCCTCGACTACTTCCAGGTCACGCCCGAGCAGGCGAACACGGAGAACTACATCCGCTCGGATGACCTGAGCCGCTACCAGACGCTCCGCGATGTGACCTACGAGCTGGGGGAGATCGACGATCTGATCGCCGACGGCAAGCTGCGGCCGGCCTCGGTGGGGCTGCTGCTCTCCGAGAGCACCGACCTGTGGGATCGGGTGACGCCGGGCGTGGCCGAGGGCCTGCAGCCCGACGACGCCGACGACTTTCCCAACACGGCCTACAACATGGAACGCAAGGCGATCTGGACGGCGCTCCGGCACGAGCAGATCCCGGTGGATATCGTGGTCGAGGATGACCTGATCGACGGGTCCGCCAGCCGCTACAAGGTGCTCTTTGTGGCGGCGGATCGGCTGTCGCGGGCGGCGGCCAACGGGCTGGCGAACTGGGTTCGCGAGGGCGGCACGCTGATCTCGGTGGCCGGCGGCGGCTTCCGTGACGAGTACAACGAGCCGAACGATACCCTGCTGCCCGTCTACGGCCTGCTCGGTCAGGAACTGGACAAGGCGACGACGTTCATCCGCCCGCGCATCGAGCTGCCGCGCCTGCGCGCCCTGGACACGATCTCCGGCCGGGTCAACGCCGAGGACATGCAGGCGGCGGCCCTCGCGTTCCGCCAGAAGCTCGATCCGCTGCCCGCCGCCGAGGTCTTCGCGAAGTTCGGGGACGGCTCGCCGGCCGCCATCGCCCACAAGCACGGGCGCGGCCAGGCGATCCTCTGGGCGACGCTCCTGGGCACGGCCTACGTCCAGACGGGCTTCCCGAACCCGCTGCCGCCGCCGGATCGCGGCCCGTTCACCCACACCCCACTGACGGCGTTCCGCTTCGACGTGCGCCGCCTGCTGGTGGGGCCGGCGTTGCCGTTCGCCCGGCGCGGCGCGGTCAGCTCCGATCCGCTGGTCGAGACCGGGCTGCTCGAGACGGATCGCGCCGTGCTGGTGCCGTTGGTGGCGCTCGCGGACGGCCCGCGCCAGATCGAGCTGCTGATCCACGACGTCGGGCAGGCCCGGGCGGTCAGAAGCGTGCGGCGCGGCCCCCTGGCGTTCACGCAGGAAGGCCCCGAGGGCGCACACGTCCGCACCGCGCTGACGCTCGACCCGACAGACTTCGTCGTCGTCGAGCGCTGACGCCTGCATCCACTACAGGATCGGCCGCGCGCGCACGTGACCTACCGGAACATGTCGAATTCGGCGGGGCGCACCAGCTCGGTGGCGCGACCCTCGCCCGGCGCGAACGGATAGCCCCGGATCACCGCCGCCGGCACTCGGTCCAGCTTGCCCGTCGCCAGCTCGGCCGCCGACGCCAGCTCGTCCACCACCGCGATCTCGGTGACCACCAGCACCAGCCCGGCCGAATCCGTCTGCCCCCGGTAGTCCCGGACCACCTGCATCCCCGAGACGCCGATGGCGACGTTCGTCTGGCCCTGCCGCCACGGCCGCCCGAAGGTGTCCGAGATGATGACGGCCACCTCGGCCCCGGTCCGGGCGCGGATGTCTGCCCGGATGCCGTCCGCCGACACGTCCGAGTCGATCGGCAGCATCGAGACTTCGGTGGCCTCGGCCAGATTCGAGCCGTCCACGCCGGCGTTGGCACAGATGAAGCCGTGGCGCGTCTCCGAGATCAGGATGCCGCGATCCTTGCGGATGACCTTCGCCGTCTCGCGGAGGGCAACCTCGATCTGGCGGGCGTCGCGGCCGTTGATCCTGGAAAGCTCAAGGGCCTCTTCCGAGGGCGTGACCGTGCGGAGATCGACGATCCGGCCCTCAGCCTTCGAGACGATCTTCTGCGTGACGACGACGATATCGCCGGTCTCGAACTGCTGGCCCTGGGCCTGGAACGCCTCCGCCAGGATGGCCGCTACGTTGTCGCCCGGTCGGACCTCGCCGACGCCGCGCACAGGAATGATCCGGATGTCGTCACTCATGCCGGGAGTATAGCCAGGGCCGCACGCACGCGCGACCGTGCGCCAGGGCAAGCGCATGACGACCGCGTCGTGCCGCCGCGTCGGGGCTTGAAAGCCCCGCCTACCATCCTGCAGTCGCTGCGCGACGCTCCAGTCGCACCAGTGCCGGCCGTTCCCGACGG
>JADZEM010000207.1 GCA_020850535.1 Chloroflexota bacterium | reverse complement strand
TTTCATGATGCCACGCTGCCTACTCTGGTAAGGAGTCGGCTACCCTGGTCAGAGGCGTGATGGGGGCGCTGCGCCGGTCTCTTCGACCAACTTGGCACGCGAAATGGCTCGCGGCTGGTGACCGCCGCCAGGTGCAGGAGGCTGAGCGCGACACGCACAGTAACTGACCGTCGCCGCACTGGTGCAGAGCCGTCCGGCCGCCGCGAGTAGGAGAGAGTGAGGCCGCACGACGGCCGCCCCGCTCGGGGATATCAAAAGGCCCCCTCCTGCCGGACAGTGGCAGGAGGGGGCCTTTCGGCGCACGGTGCTTCGGTGTCAGTCTACCACGGAGAGTGAGTGTGGGCCGGTCCTGCCCCGGCTGGCTGCGCCTGAATGTTTCTGGGAGGGTTCGCCTAACTTCGGTTCGCCAGGGGCCGCCAAGACCCCATCCGATTGCACAGCCCTGCGACGCCTCGACGATCCTTGCGGCTGCATCTCGTTCAGGCTGCACGTCATATCGCCGTGCTGCCGCGCTCACACGATCAGTCTACCACGTCCTCCGCGCGGTCGTCATCGGCGAGCGCCGTCTCTGCCGCGTGCAGAGCCTCGCTGAGCGCCCAGGCCGCTGTGTCCTGGCCGTGGACGATCAGCACCGGCAGCACGCCGTGCCCAGCCGCCACCAGCTGGGCCACCGTCTCGCGGGAGAGGACGATCACGAGCCGAGCGGCACGACGACCATCGAGAACGGCCCGAGGTCCGCGAACTGCTGGCGGCTGAGCGTCTGCTGGCCGTAGCGCGGCCCGGTGCCGCCCGGGTTGGCCAGCAGCAGCCGCTCGACCCCGGGCGGGCCGTCCCACCCGCGCACAGCCGTCCAGTGGTTCCAAGCGCGCCCGCCCATCGCCACCGGCTGGCGCCCGGCCACCGCGAGAACCTCGTCAAACGTGGCTGAGGCGTCGTTGTACGCGCCGATCCCCCACACGTCGTGCAGCACCTGGACGATGCCCGCCCCCGAGGCGTCAAGGAGACCCACATCCGGCCGCACGTAGCGCGGCGACATGGCGTCCTGCGCCTCCTCTGGCGTGACGGCTACGCCCAGCGACTTCAGGAGCCACATGGTGGCCCTGATCGAGCACGTCCAGTCCTGCCGCTGCAGCTCGGTCGGCGTGTTCGGGTCGAAACTCCGAATGTTGGAATGGGCAGTTTCCGTAGATTCGCCCTGCACGGATTCGAGGTACTCGGCGGCCATCCATCCCGTGCGATCCCCCGCCCGCACCTGTCGCCAGGCGTGGTCGGTGAGCGGCTCGACCAGTTCGCCGGCCCGCGCCTCATACAGGATCGGAGCCTGCAGGTCCGGCCGCTCGCGGAGTCTGACGCCGTCATCGGTCACCCGTAGCTGTGTCATGCCATCACCCAGGTCTCTCACGATCTGCAGCAGCTTGCCCAGGCCCGCCGTGGCGCCCTGCACCGCTTTTCGAACCCAGAGCCAATCCCGCTCGCGGCAGAGCTGCGCCAGCGTCCACGACCTCTTGCCGTCCTTGCTCGGAATGGTCTTGCTGGCCCAATACCACGCCAGCACGTCGGCGGCGATCTGCGGCACGAGCGCTAGATCAGGATTCCCGAGCAGATCCAGCCCGAGCGCCTGCCCGGCCGCCCGGTACCCGTAGTCGTGGGTGAGCTGCACGTACCCGCGCCCGGCGTAGATCGGGCCGCCGCTGTAGCCGGCCCAATCGGCCTCAGTGCCGTACTCGTGCAGCGGCAGGAACGTCGAGGCCGTCTCGATGGCGACTGTCGCGAGCACGCCCCGGGCGATGTCCCGCTCCCAGATGCCGCGCTGGGCAAGCGCCTCCGCCAGGATCGGCCAGTGCTCGCGGACGTTGGCGACCGGGCAGCCGGTGACGGCAGCGATCCGCTCGGCCGACCACCAGCGCCACGGATCGGCCATCAGACCACCCCGGAGAATATCTCGTAGTTCAGTGCCAGGTACGGGTTGAGCACACTCTGGGTGGCACTTCCACCAACTGTAGAGTCCGAATCAATCGGGTGCTCATGGTTCACCGCGTTGCGCTGTCCGGAGCCAGCGCCCATATCCGTGTTGATATCAGTACTGTTGTTCGTCGTGCCCCCGTGATTGTGTGGGTGAATGTGCGTCATGTCGTAGGTCGCAGCGCCTCCATACTGCCCGCGCGTGTACGTTGCGCTCGCCCCCATCGCAAAGCGCCCGCGCATGTCCGGCAGCCGGAAGACGGTGCCGGACTCGCCGCCCGTGTTGAAGGTCGTGCCGAGCACCGCGAACAGGGCCGCATACGTCGTTCTGCTGACGGTTTGGCCCTGGCACAGCAGCCAGCCCGTCGAGGCGGCAGCCGCAGCCGTGAGCCGAAGGGTGCCAATGTCACCGATGGCCGCCGTCGTGATGGGGGGCAGGTTCCAGTTCGCTTCCAGGTAGCTGACCCGGGTTGCGAGCGTCTGGTAATGCTGCACGATGGCCGGATCGTTGCTCGACCCGGGGTCGCCAATTGTCGGCGTGATCCGGATACCGTCGTCCGGCTTCCACTCGATCATGACCTCACGGACCACCGCCGGGTAGGCCGTCCCGTCGATCACGAACTGGACCAGATCGCCCATGTCGTAGCTGACGCCGTAGACGATGGACGGATTTTCGAAGGGCCGTAGCGTCACCCTGCGGGAGGGCTTCGCCCCGTCCAGCCCCTCCGTGAGCTTCTGCGTCAGCTCGGCGTCGTTCGGCGCCCCCCGGGCGTCGAGGACCGCCTCGATCTGTAGCCCAACCTCGGTGATGGACGTCGAGTCCCCGCCCTCGGTTACCGGCCGGTCGGCCCCCATTTCCTCACCGCCAAGCACGTACAGGTAGTTGTAGGGCGGAGCTTCCCAGACATCCTCGAAGTCCAACGCCGTCCCCAGCTCAATGCTGAACTTGGCGTCGGCGGTCCGGTCCTGCGCCTCAGTGACGCTGAAGATCAGGGTGTTCGGGGACGCGTGGCCGGGGTCGGCCTGCTGGAGGTTGAACCGGAGTCCTCCGCCGGCCACCGCCAGGCGGCGCAACTCTTCGATTAGCGAGTCGAACCTCGTCCGCGAGGTGACGGAGGCTCCGAGCACCGGGTCCGTCGCTACGGTCAATCCGGTGACGCGCCGATCTATGCGGGCGCCCGTGCCGATGTTCGCATGCACCAGCTGGTTCATGACGGTCGACGCGGTAGTTGGCCCATGCACCGCGTACTCGTCCGTGTAGGGCGGTCCGCTCGGCGTCGGCAGCGCTGGCGCTCGCAGGAGCCCCAGATCGTCGTAGCCCTCAAGCCTGAGGGTCTGCGCCGTGATCGAGAGGCGGGTCAGCCGCCCGCTGAAGATGGTCTGCTCGCCGCTGCCGTCGAGGATGTCCCGGGTCAGAATGATCCCGCTCTGGCGGGTGATGATCTGGGCGGACGGCGACGCCCGGAGAATCTCCAGGCTCCAGGATCCGACGTCGTTGAACCGCGTGATGCTTTTCAGCGCGATCCAGTCGGTGAACTCGTCAACGCGGTCATACACGCCGTCACGGTGGTACAGGCGATACACCGGTGTAGCCATTTACCCCACCGCCAGCAGGCTGCGATAGCGCGCCCGGTAGGAGACCGCAACGCGCGTGTTGCTGCCGGTCCCGGTCAGCGTGATCGTCAGGTTGTTCGCCCCCGGCTGCAGGTGCCAGAACTCGGAGTCTGCGGCCACGAACGGAAACAGGGTCAGGCCGTCTGCACGCCTGGCGACCAGGCCCGGGCGCTGATTGGACGGCCTGGTGTCAATGATTGAGGCCAGGCCGGGCTCTGCAATGGCGACGTTCAGCGTCCACGACTTGCCGGTCGTGCTGTTGGCGACGATCTGGCCGCTGGCCACCGGCCCGGTGATCGTCCAGACCGGGAACGCGTCGAGCTGTCCAGGGTTGATGATCGTCACGCTTGGCAGCGAGGCAGTCGTCCACGTTTGCGAGGTATCGGTGATGTCGGTGGGCCAGGGGTCCACCGCGCGAAGCTCCACTGTGGCGGTCAGCCAGTAGTTGCCCGCTTGCGCCTGCGCGCTGGCGCCCTCAAGGCCGCCCGCGTAGTAGCACGCGATCTGCCGCTGCGTGCCCCCTGTCAACGTGACGCGGAGGTAGCCAGGCGTCTGCGTCTGCTCGTCTGCTGTGGCAAACCAGGCAAACACGGAGTCCATCAGCGATTCGAGCGCCGTGGCGGATTCCGCCCTGATCAGCAGCGGCAGCTCGATCACTCTGGGGGTGATGCCCGCGTACCGGAGGAAGGACCCCGGATCGTGCGGCAGCTTGTCCTCCACCAGCGAGACGCGCGGCAAGCCCATGCCGCGCGTTCCCAACCGGACCTTCACCCCGGACGCGCCGCTCAGGTTCCGCGTGACATTGCCTGGATCGATCCATTCGAAAACGATCGGGCCTGCGGTTGCCAGGGGCGGCAGAACAATCGGCATCTCACTCCGCCATTTCGTCCAACACGGCCCGCAGACGCGCCAGCTCGCGCTCTGCCTGCTCGCGGTCCGTCTTGGCCTGCTCGGCCTCAGCCTCCAGGCGCTCAAGCCTGGTGACGATCTGCGCCAGGTTGAACTTGTTTGAGAGCTTGAGCTCTGCGACGTCCTCGATCAGTCGTGCGGCAACCGGGTCAATCATGGGGTGTGTCCCTTTCCTCAAAGCAGAATGTCGCCCCGTTTAGGGGCCTGTGATTGGTATGCGTGCCGGGAGTCATGACGGCGTCTCCAGCACGAGGATCTGCCGCTGCGTGCCGTTGGCGGTCGCGGTCGCCCCGTCCGTCAGCCAGCGGATCTTGACGGTGTGCGAGCCGGCCGACACGCCCGTGAAGCGCCACAATCCGACCCCGAGAAACGTCTTGTTGGCAACAGCCTCATTCAGACTGAACGCCCCGACCTCGGCTGCCCCGTCGAGGCTGAACGCGATCTGGATTGCCTTCGTCGCGTCGGAGTGCGCGAACGCGCTGGCAAACCAGCAGAGCAGATCGCCGCCGGTCGTCGTCATCGTGACCGACATCTCGGCCAGGTCGCTGTACGAGATGCTGGTGGTCGTCGGGCTGTTGGTCGTGCCAGAGGCAAAGCCGAACTGCCCGCCGGCCTTGTGCTGTTTCTCGCTGCCGCCGTTGGCGCGGCTGTACAGCCCGCCGCCGGTCTTGCTGTAGACGCTGGTCAGCGCCGTGCCGGGCGCAGACGGCGTGGCGATCTGCGGCAGGATGATCGGATCGTCCAGCGTCAGGCCGGAGCTTGACAGGATCGCCCGGTCGGTCGCGCCGACCGTCAGCGCGACCTGTCCTGCCCCCGGCCAGTACAGGCCGTCCGTCGTGCTGACACGGGAAGCGACGGTTGGAGCTGATGCCGAGCCAGCCGTCATCAGCAGGTTGTCGAGATAGGCCGCGAGCCAGCGGTTGCCGGCTGCTCCCAACGAGTACGTGCTGGCCGTTCTCGGCACGACATTCCCGGCCGTCGTGTGGCCGCTCTGGTCGACGTTGAACAGCAGCGTGCTGCCGTCTGTATCCAGGTAGCGAATCGCGTGCTTCCAGCCTGGGTTCCCGGCGACCAGGATGCCCGTGTCGGCGCGAACCGCCGTGATCGGCGTGCCGATAATCCCGTCTGAGGTGAGGTAGATGCCGACGTTGTGCAGCAGGTTGGCGCCAGTGACCTCGGTATGCACGCCGATCTGCAGTCCCCAGGTGTCGCCGGCGCTGGCCGGTGCGTACCGGAAGGTGTGGAACTCGCCGGCGCGGTAGTTGCTGCTGCCGGCCACCCGCTGCGCTGCCGTTGCCCGGAGGGCCCCGGAGTCGGCCCCGCCGGCGCTGACCTCGATCCCGAAGAGGGCCGTGACGTAGTGCGTTGCCTGCGTCTGCGTGACCAGAAAGCTCGTGTTCTCGGTCACGGTCGCGTTGTCGCTCTGATTGTTGAGCGACAACATGAACCGGTTGCCGGCCTGCTTGCCGTACCAGAGTCCGCCGTAGGTGCTCTCGTCTGCGTGTTTGGCCAGCAGCGTCCGTGTCCCGGACAGCGAGATGGTTGCTGACGACGCCTCAAGATCCTTCGCGGAGGAGATGACCGGCACCGCCGGCTTCGTGACCGAGCCGAGTCCCGTGGCCGTGACCAGCAGGCTCACGTCCTGCGGATCCTCGAGGTAGAACTCGACCACGCCGTTGGCGTCACCGGTGAGGGGGTTGCTCAGGGTCGTGCCGCCGGTGGGGGCTGCGTAGATCGTGGCTGCAAGCGGCGTCGTCGTGCCGTTCTCGTAGACGGTGACGGACGGGTTTGCGGCCGGCTTGAACGCGCCGGAAGTGCTGTCCTTGTAGAAAATGACGTCGTAGTACCGGCCTCGTGGCATCAGATCACCCCTCGCAGCGCGGCGAGGTCTCTGGCCTCGCGGTCAAGCTCTCGCCGCACCTGGCGCAGCAGCTCGTCACTGGTGCCCTGGGCAATGACCGGGCGCGTGGTTGCCACGGCGGCCCCCACAGCCTGCGCGATCACGGTGGCAAGCCGCTCTTCGTCGTAGCCGCCTGCCGCGCCCGTCGCTGCGATCTGCCGTGTAGGACTGATCGCAGCGACGGGCGCCAACACCCGCGGCTCGATGCGCCCACTTTCGTTCGGGATGAACAGCTCCGGCCCGCGCTCGCCGACGATGTAGGGGGTGCCGGCGTCAACCGGGCCGCCGTGCGCCCGCCCAGAGATTCCGGATCCGGTCAGGTTGAAGCTGGGGAGACGGATTCGTGAGAGGTCGTTCAGCAGATCGAGGAATCGGCTCACGATGCTCAGCTGAGAAGAGATCACGCTGCCAAGCAGCTTGATCGTGTCGGTGATGCCCCTGATGACCCCCTGAACCAGGACGGACTTGCCATTGACCTCGCCCATCCAGTTGTAGAGACCGAGGGCCGGGCCGACCAGGAATGTGCCGACAATCGTGATCAGGCCCCGAATGGCCGCCACGATCTCCAGCACCACCGGCCAGAGCTTCCCGCCGATCTCGACCACCTGCGTCCAGATTCCGTGAAGATCCGTGAAGACCCCGCGCTTCTCCATCTCGGTGAACAAGTCCGTGAAGAACTGGATGACAGCCTGCACCATCGTGGAAACAGCGTTTCCGGCCTCGACGAGCGCCGGCCAGCCTGTCTCAAACAGCCACTGCACCACGGGGGCGAGCTTCGGCCCGAGCCAGTCCACCAGTGCCGTGATGCCCGGAATCAGCGTCTGTGTCACCCACGCGGCCACGGCTGTTGCTGCGGCCAACATGAGCGGCCAGCCCGTGGTTGTCAGCCAGTCGAGGGCTGCGGCGAGCTGTACGCCGAGCCAGTCCACGGCCTGAGCGAGCGCCGGTTGGATCGCCTCCCACGCGGCCATGGTCGAGTCGCGGATGCCGCCCCAATTCGTGATCCACGCCGCCCCAAGCGCCCCGATGCTCGCCGTGATGGCCAGCAGGATGATCCCGAACGGGTTGAGGATCGCCGCGAGGCTCCCGATCCACGATGCCACGGTGATCAGGATCGCCATGCCTGCAAGTGCAGCCACGACCTGGCCGATGGCCTCGCGGTGCTCCCAGAGCGCCAGCGCCGCCTCCTTGATCGCCGGAAGCCACGAGCGGAACGTAGCCGCAGCCTGCTCCCCCGCCGTCTTCAGCGAGGGAATAGCTCCGTTGACCATCTCGGTGATCGCCTCGACGATCTCCTTGAGCACGGGCAGGAATTCCAGACCGAAGGTGATTGCGGCCGTCTCAACGCTCCCCTTGAGCTGCTCCATCGCGCCGGCCAGGTTGTTCAGTCGCTCCTTGGCAACCTGCTCGGCGGTCACCTTGCCGATGGCGGCGGCCAGCTCGTTCATGCCCTCGGCGCCCTCCTTTGCCAGGATGGCGGCCGCCCGGATCGCGTCCGATCCAAACAGGATCTCCAGGCTCGCCAGCTTCTGCTGCTCGGTCATGCCCGCCAGAGCGGTCTGCAGCACGCCAGCGATCTCGGCCAACGGCTTCGCCTTACCCGTGGCGTCGAAGAAGGAGTTGCCCAGGTTGCCAGAGACGGCGAGCCACCGCTCAAACGAACTGGAGCCAGCCACCACGGACAGGCCAAGCTTGTCGGCGGCCTTCCAGAGGTTCTCGACCGTGAGCGTGTTGCTCTTGGAGAGCTTGTCGAACGCCTGCTGTCCTGCTGACGTCTGGAGCAGCGCTGCCTTCAACTGAGCGAACGCCTCGCCGGAGTTGACCGTTGCGATGCCGAGCCGTTCAAACTCGGCGATCTGCGCCTTGGTGCTTGGCTGCAGGTTCATCAGCATGGTCTTCAGGCTGGTCCCCGCGTCAGATCCCTTGATGCCGGCGTTTCCGAGCGCAGCGATGGCCGTACTCAGATCCTCGAAGGACACGCCCACCGTTGCGGCCACGGCGCCAGCCGCCGACAGCGAGAACTGATAGTCCTTCACGCTGATTGCGGAGGCGTTGGCCGCCCCTGCGATCACATCGGCCACGTGGGCCATGTCCTCGCCCTTGAGCCCGAAGGCGTTGAGCGCGTTGCTGGCGATCTCAGCCGCTTCCGCCACAGAGATCCCGCCGGCAGCCGCGAGGTTGAGGGCCCCGGCCGCAGCCCCGCCGAGCACATCCTTGACCGAGACGCCAGCCTTCACCAACTCTTCGATGCCGGCCGCCGCTTCCTTCGCCGAAAACGACGTCTCTGCGCCGAGCTTGAGCGCCGCTTCTTGCAGCTGGGCCAGTTCGGAGGCGCTCGCCCCTGACACCGCTGCGATGGCGCTCATCTGCTGCTCGAAGCCTGCGGCCGCCGTGACGGCCCCGGTGAACGCCGCCGCAAGTCCGCCGACGCCAGCAACAGCCGCTCCGGCCGTCAGGCTGGCGATGCTGTCCGCGACGCCCTTGAGCTTGCCGCCGAGGCCAGCGCCGGACTCACCAAGCTTGACCAGTTCACCGCCGACCTTGCCCAGGACGGCCGAGGCCTGATCCTGGGCCTTGATGATCATGGCCAGCTCTGCGTTCGATGCCATCGGCTTACCCTTGCGCCCGCTCGATCTCGCGGGCCTCGTCGGCGATCAGCTCAATCGCCTGGCGGACGACGCGCTCAGGCGTCCGAAGTACGTCAAGGTAGCTGCAGCCAAGCCACTTGGCGACAACGACGGCGTTTCTGGCGCGGATGCGGCGCCAGGTCAGGTAGGGTTTGCCCCATCCTCGTCAGCTGGCACCGCGATGGCGGTCGGCTCGCCATCGTCAGCGCGGAGCTTCTCGATCTCCGCCACGATCCGCTTGCCCCAGGCTGGCCGCAGCCGCAGCACGGCCTTCTGGCGCTCGGCAAGGTTGTCCGGCAGCGGTACCGGCTTTCCCTTCGGACTGACGAGATTCCAGTCCGCGATGTACAGCGCCAGCATCAGCCCTCGCTGTCCATTGAGCGAGAATTCGGCCCTCATCTGGCCATTGCCGTCAACGCCGACGTCGCGAATCGCGGCGCCTTCAAGCTCTGACTCCTGGCCGTAGTCAAGCTCTCGATTCAGCTCAACCCAGAAGCCGTCTCCCAGGTCGATGATCGCGGTCTCTTCGCCCACGAAGAACTGTGGTTTGCTACTCAAGAGATCTCCATGTTGAACACGAGCGGGCTCAAACTGAGGATCTCGGCCCGCCCGAGCTGCTCGCTCTTCCCAACCTGGAGCACGGCCTTGAACGTCGTGCCGTTCTCCAGCCAGTACGCGTCTGGCGTGTGGCGCTCGGCCGAGATCCGCCAGCGGCCGTCAGGCTGCCTGACGGCCGTCCAGCCGTGAATCTCGGCGGCAAGGTGGCTGCCGGCCTTGAGCCGGCCGGCAACCCCCCTGATCGTGAAACTCGATCCCTCGGACATCAGAAGTTGATGCCCCACGAGCCGCCCGCCACGAACGACCCCGAGACCTTCACCGCGCCGTTCACGTCAACCTCGATGCTCGCGTCCAGCCAGGCCAGGCCGTAGGCGTACTTCGAGGCCGCGTCTGACGAGATGTACGTGTACATCCGAACCGCCGCCGACGATGCCGCCGCCGCGAAGATCTTGGTCTCGGTGTCGTCGTAGTACGCTTCGAACGTGCCCTTCATGTCCGGGAGGCCCTGAACGTAGGTCTTGTTCAGGTCCTGGAAGGCCGTCACCTCGATCTTGTCGGTTTGGCGGTCGAGAGACCACTTGCTCACCTTCAGCACGGCCGAAGCGGCCCCAGACCCATCGGGCGCCAGGTACACCACGCCCTTACGACCAGCGTAGGCTGCCATCAGGCACCCCTCCTCACAGTCGCGGCCATCTCGCTCTGAATGGCCGCGAGGAACGCCGCCACCTGGGCGGCACGGTGGGCGAACGTCGAGCGGGCAATCCGCTCAGGTACGGCCGCACGGATCGCCGCACGGCCGGCGTCGTCGGCCAGCCAGCGGCGCACCAGCGCCCCCAGCTCGGCCGGGTCGGTGAAGGTCGGCACGAGACCCCCAAACACTTCAGCAACCTCGGCCCGCGCGTCGGAGATCTGAAACGCCCCACAGGCCGCCAGTTCAAAGGCGCGCGGGTTCATGCTCTGCGCGCCCAGGATGCGCGGGCTCTCGCGGTGGCACGTCACGGACTGCCGGTAGAGATTCAGCCCGATCTTGGCCTTGCGGTAGAGGGCTGCTGCGCGGGCGTTGTCAATGACGCCGTCCCGCACGTACTGGCGCAGCTTTGACCGCGAGCCGAGCAGCTCGTAGGTGCCGTAGAGGCCCAGGTCGATGCCCGTCCAGTCGACGGCCGCCAGGGCCTCCAGCCGCTCTGGAAACCCTGTACCCACGAAGACCACGTCGTGGGCTGGCACATCTGGATCGTCGGCCAGGTCGGGCCGGTGACGCGCCGGGTCGTAGGCGTGCGGCAGGTAGTAGACGTTTGGCGTCGTCGTCCGCAGCGCGTTGACAGACGCCCGCTCGTTGGTGAAAACGACATCCGCATACGGGATGATCCGTCGCTGCCAGTCGTCCTCGTACGGCGATTCGGTCAGCACCAGCGCCACGCGCCGCCCTGCCCGCCGCAGCTGAACCAGCGTATCCGGGTGCAGGTAGCTGCCCGTGAAAATCACGACCCAATCGACGTTGCCTTGCAGCGCAGCTGACACAACATCGCAGCCGGCCAGGTAGTAGACGTCGCCCCGGCTCGGTTTCGGATCGGGCTTGCCGGCCCGTCGCCAATTCCACGTCAGCCAGGCATCAGCCCGCGCGAGCCGCACATGCAGGTTGAACGCCGCAGCCGTGTGCCCCAGGTCAAGCAGCGCCGCACGGTAGCCGTCGAACACGTCGGCGGTGCTCCAATCGGCCCCGGGATGCACCAGCAGCAGGCGAAGGTTCTCCTGCTGGCTCCGGCCCGACTTCCAGGCCTCCACCATCAGGTCGCCACGCTGAGTGTCGACGTGGCCTCGGACCGTCTCGACGCCCGCCGCCCGGAGCCACCGCTCAACGTCCGCCATCGGCACATTGCGGTAGTGCTCGCCCGCCTGGAGGCCGCCGCCATCGTGGCCGGAGTGCGGCGGGCGCGGATCGGTCGCGCAGGTCAGGATCAGCAGGCCGCCCGGCGCGAGTATCCGCACGGCGTTCGCCACGATCTGCTCGGCGTTTGGCGCGTGCTCGAGCACCTCGCAACAGACGACGGTGTCGGGCGGTGCCTCGGGCTGGTAGGTTGCCCCGTCCTCGACCACGTCCACCCCGGCGCCAGGAGCCACGTCAACGGCCGTGTACTCGGCTCCCGCGAAGAGCGGTCGAACGCTGCCGTTGATGTTGCGCCCCCCGATCTCAACCACCCGCCGTCTGGCCGGCAGTTGTTCGATGGTGTTGCGCACCCAGGCAAAACACTCGGCGTGCATCAGTCCAGATACTCCACGCGGAACACGGCCCCAAAGACCTCGGTCCCGTCGATCTCCAGGACGCCGTAGGCCAGCCTGCGGATGACCCCGCAGGCTGGCAGGTTGTCGTTGAACGCGCCGATCACAGCGTCATGCAGCTCGTCGAGCGTGCGCTGACCACGCGCCAGGCCGCCGGCTGCTGAGACCGCCACGGTGATTTCGAGGGGGGTCCGCCACATGCCGTCAAAGGTCGCCAATTCGGCGTCGTCGGCAGGGCGGATCAGGGCTGTCGGGTAGTTGGTGCGGTCGGTCCAGAGGCCTTCAGGGTCGACACGCAGCCCGTCTACGGTGCTGAGGGCAGCGGCGATCTCCTGGCGGCGCACGGCAAGACTAACCATGGCTCTGAGCTTTGCCCGACTTCTTGAGCAGCGCGTCCGTCAATTGGTCGACTTGCTTCGCGCTGAACCTCTCAGCCTTGCCGGGCGGGGTCATGAGCAGCAGCGCGGCTCCGCAGCCGGCAGCCACGGCGCCGCAGGCGAGCCGCGCCATCGGATCAAGGTCCGTCCCGGGGTAGGCGGCAACGAATGCCGCAAGCCCATTGGCGAAGACCAGCAGCACTTTCAACGCGTCTACCGTGTTCATGACCGCTGCCTCCCGGGGTGCTCCAATCGGTCGATCCGGTTGCTGTGCTCCGTCAGCTCCGAGCGCATCTCACGGATCCGCTCGGCGGTCTCGCGGATCGCCATCGCCGTCTCGGTGTGCGCCTTGGTGTTGGCGTCGATCACCACAATCAGGCGCTCCACCAGCGCCCGGTACGCTTTGAACAGCAGCCACAGCCCGGCCAGAAGAACGGCCGTCAACGGCGCCACCTCCGCGAGGCGATCCCACGCCGCCCCGACCCCTGGAGCTTGCATCAGCACCGTGACGGCAACGCTGCCCATCGTCGCCAGAACGAGGCCGGACGGATGGTCCACGCCATGCCACACGCTCAGGCCCTCCATTTCGCCTCGATTGCCTTGGCCGCCGTGCCAAGCACGCCCTGAATCTGGCCCATGACCCCGTCGAGGGCTTTCTTCAGCCGGCCCTTATTCCGGGACTTCGGGTCGTACTCCTGACGACCCGGGTAGCGGTAGCGCTTGTACCGCTTGCTGCTGCGCGTGGCCGAGGTTCTGAAAGCCACCCAGCGAGGGACAGGTTTCGCCTGCACCTTCGACTTCATGCTGGCTCGCATCCGGCCGCTGGCCACTGGCGACGCGCCCTGCCACGCCCGCAGCCCGATGCTCGCGACCTGCTGCATGGCCGCCGTCCATGGCCCGGCCAGCAGCTCGTCAGACTTCAGCTTTGCCGAAAGCTCCTTCCACCGGTCGATGGAGACGGTGATGCTGACCTGCCGGTTTGGCATCGTCAGCCCACCGCAGGACGGCGGTACGCTTCCAGCAGCCGGCGGGTGACCGGGTGCAGGCCCGTCAGGCGAACGTCGCTGGCGAAGTGGTCCGACAAGCCGACATTGCCGCTGCCAGAGGTCCCGAGTGGCGCGTACCCGCTCCGATGCTCGAGCGCCGCCTGAAAGAGACAGGCGTTCTCAACCACGTCTGGCGTCGTGGAGGCGAACCCCCACGAGCCAGCGATCTGGACGCCGCGCGGCACGCAGACCGGGAAGCTGTAGCTCCCGCTCGGCGCAGACTCGATCCGCCAGTATGGCTG
>JADZEM010000206.1 GCA_020850535.1 Chloroflexota bacterium | reverse complement strand
GAAAGCCCCGCCTACCATCCTGCAGTCGCTGCGCGACGCGCCAGTCGCACCAGTGCCTGCCGTTCCCCACGGCCGTCGCGCAGCGACGGTGTGACTGTAGGCGGGGACTTCAGTCCCCGACCGCCCGTTCCATGATGCTTCGGGGACACCAATGAACATGCAATCGCCCTGGCATCTCACTGCGCATCGAACATCACGGGCAAGAGTCCAACCGGCCGAGATGCCGCGCGCCGAGGCTTCCAGGTACTACCATCTAGCCGAGACGCTCGTTGAAGCAGCAGACAGCCTCTACCGTACTCCCATTCCCGTCCGCCAGGAGCCTGATGTCACCCGCGATCCTCCCACCTCTCGATCTGGCTACGTTCGAATCGCTGATCGGCTTTCGGCTGGATCCCTTTCAGGCCGAGGCCATCGAGGCGTACCTGAGCGGACGGTCGGTGCTGGTGGCCGCCCCGACCGGCACCGGGAAGACGGCGATCGCCGAGTTCGCGGCGCTTGACGCCCTGCGTCGCGGTGCGCGCGCCCTCTACACCACGCCGATCAAGGCGCTGTCCAACCAGAAGCTGCGCGACTTTCGAGCCTTGATGGAGCGAGCGACGGAGCGAGGCATCCTGCCGCCCGGGCACGAGCCGGGCCTGCTCACGGGCGATATCGTCGTCAACCCGAACGGCAGCCTGCTGGTGATGACCACCGAAGTGCTGCGAAACATGCTGGTTCAGGGCCGCCGCCTGCCCGATGAGGCCGCCGTCGTCGTGTTCGACGAGGTCCACTACATGGGCGATCCCGAGCGCGGCACGGCCTGGGAAGAGTCGATCTTGCTCAGCCCCCCGGCGATTCAGCTGGTCTGCCTCTCGGCCACCGTTCCGAACCTGGAGGAGGTCGCCGACTGGATCAGAGTGGCCCACGGCGACCTGACGACGGTCCTCTACGACCACCGCACCGTGCCGCTGGAGCACCGGTACTTCCTGGACGGCAAGGCGGCAGTCATCGTGGACGCCGAGGGGCGGCGGCGCGCCAGTTTCCGGGGGGTCGGCGGTGAGCTGGCAAAAAGGATCACCCGGCCGGGCCAGTGGGGCAGCCCGCACGACGATGAGGATGAGCCGGGGCGGGGCGGGCGGGCCGGCGGCCAGCAGCCGCAGCAGCGCCGCCAGCCCGAGCCGTGGGAGGTGCTGCGGGCGCTGGAGAAGGAGCGGCTGACGCCAGCCATCTACTTCCAGTTCAGTCGGCGGGCCTGCGAGGAGGCCGCTGCCGCCTGCGTGGTGCTCGGGAACGTGCCGCACGGCATGGAGCTGGTCAAGGAGGCCAAGCAGCGGCTGGCCGATCTCTCGCCGGCCGACCGCGCGCTGCGCCAGATCGGACTGCTGTTCAGGCTGCTGCCGCGCGGCTTCGCTGTGCACCACGCGGGACTGCTGCCCGTCGTCAAGATGCTGGTGGAGGAGCTGTTCCAGTCGGGCCGGCTGCGGGCGGTCTTTGCCACCGACACCCTGGCACTCGGCATCAACATGCCGGCCCGAACGGTCGTCGTGGGCGAGATGTCGAAGTGGGACGGCAAGCAGCACCGCCTCATCACCCCGAACGAGTACCGTCAGATGACCGGCCGGGCTGGCCGACGCGGCATCGACGAGCGCGGCGTTTCGGTGATCCTCTACTCGCCGTGGGTCAGCTTCGAGCGGACGCTGGAGATCGTGACCGGCGAGCTACTGCCGCTCACCAGCGCGTTCAGCCCGAGCTACAGCACCGCCATGAACCTCTGGCAGCAGCCCGGCGACCAGGAGCGGCTGGCCGATCTGTACGCCCGCAGCTTCCGACGCTTCCAGCAGGACGCCCGCCTGGGCGACCTGACGTCGGAGCGTGACGCCCAGCGCGACCACTTTGAGCGGATGGCGACGCAGGCCGCCAGCGACCCGCTGACCTGGGACCTGGCGAAGGAGCTGGCCCAGACCGAGCGGGCGCTCGATCAGGCCCACAAGGCGGCGCGCAGCGAGGCCCGCGCGATGGTCTCGGGACTCGGGCAGGTGCTGGAGCGGTTCGGGTATCTCGCAGCCGAGCGTCCGACCTACAAGGCCTCGCTGCTGCGCTCGATCTTCGACACCAACGCCCTGACGCTGGCCGAGCTGATGACGCGGCGGATGCTCGACGGTCTCGAACCGGCCGAGATCGCCGAGGTCTGCGCCTGGTTCTCGTTCGACCGCGAAGCCCCACTGCGAGCGCTGCCGCTCACCAACCGTCTGCGGCGGCTACATGAAGAGGTGCTCGGCCTCCAGACCCGCGTCCTGGACGAGGAGCGCAAAGCCCGCGTCGAGGTCTCCCGGCCGATCAACGACGAGCTGAAGGGCGTGGCCCTGGCCTGGGCCGAGGGGGACGAGCTGGGCGAGATCGCGGAGCGGAGCCGGATCGTCGAGGGCGACCTTGTCGGGCTGCTCCAGAAGACGCTCGACATCCTGGGACAGCTGCGGGCGGCGCTCGAACACGCCGAGGTTCCGCCGCGCCGCGCGGATCGCCTCAACGTCGACGACCTGCTGGAGCGCATGGAAGAGGCCGACGGACTGTTGCGGCGCGGGGTGGTCGAGGAGTCGTACAAGTGGGCGCTGGAAGGCCCGCCCGAGGAGACCGAGGGCGATGCCGACTGGGTGCTGCCACCTGAGCCAGCGCCCGGCCCCAGCTATCCCGACCGTCGGCCGCCACAGCGTCGGCGGGGCGGCCCGAGCCGGTCGACGAAGCCGCGCGGGAAGCTGCGGCCGAAACGGCCCGGCCGCTGAGCACGCCCCGCACCCCAGGACCCAGGACCCACGACCCACGACCCACGACCCACGACCCACGACCCACGACCCACGACCCAGCGTCGACGATCTCTTACCCTTCGTTGACAGTTCGTTACGATCCGTCGAACCCCACGTTAGCACCCCTCCGCCATCCTGAAGCTGACGACAGCGCTGCACGTCAAGCTCAGCGGAGGACACCATCATGCGTACGTGGACCAGGGCGGTCGGGGCCGCCCTCTTGCTCGTCGGGCTGACGGCCAGCCAGACCTTTGCCTGGCCGCATCGTCTCGACGGGCGTCCGGAGCAGCTGGAGATCGGCGGGGACTCAGCGTACTACATCTGGACCGATGGCGAGAACGACTTCCACCTCGCCACGACCGGTCCAGGTCCGGAGCGGCGCTTTGTCGCCGTGATCCACACCAACGGCGAGTTCGAGGACATCGACCAGATTCGCCTGGAGGACGGCGACAGCTACGAGCTGCTCGACGGCGGCCAGAAGCTGATCGTCCGCTTCCAGACGGTGAATCACCTCGATTCCATCCAGTGGAAGGTGCGCGGCGGCGCCGGGCTGACCTTCGATCTGCGCGTGGACGGCCACCCGATTCGCCCGAACAACATCTACCTCGGGCACGAGGGGTACCACCCGTTCGGACCGATCTTCCGGATCGCGCGCTAGGTGGCCTGTCAGTCGTGAACGACCGGGTCGGGTCACTCGATGCTTCCCCCGTCATCCCGAGCGAAGCGACCCATTCGGCACGCTCAGGGCAAGCCTGAGACCTCCCCCGTCATCCCGAGCGACGTGAGGCTGCTCCCTTCACCGTCAGCCCGAGCGGAGTGAGCGTGCGAACGCAGTCGAGGGATCCTCCTCACGCCACTGAAGGAGAAGATCCCTCCACTCCGCTCGTGCCTCGCCGCGGTCGGGATGACGGACGGGTGTGCTCGTTCCTCGCGTAGCTTGCCCTGAGCTTGCCGAATGGGGTCGGGATGACGGACGGGAGGGCGTTTCTCGCTGCTGTCAGGTTGACGATGGGCACCGAGCAGCCCTGCGATTCACGCCTGCCGAGCCACTAGCGGCCCAAGCAGCTTCCTGGTGAGGAACCGTCACACCTTGAAGCGGTTCCTCGCCTGACCGCAAGCCTCGCCAGTCCGAGTACAATGGCAAGCGTGGGCTGCGCGCTTCGCAGACCAGTTGCCCGCCGCGCCCGGTGGCCGCCTCAGCCGGAAGCGGCCGGGTCAGCGACGGGCGGAGCCAGCACCTGTTCCGGGCGACCGCACAATCTGGGCTCCAGGGGGCAAGATGCGGTCGCTCGGCCTGCTGGGCCGCAATCGGGACTTCGCGCTGGTCTGGCTGGGCGGGCTGATCTCCCTGGCCGGCGACTGGGCGCTGCTGATCGCGCTGCCCGTCTACGCCTTCGAGGTCACCGGGTCACCGGTCTCCACCAGCCTGATGCTGGCCGCCCGGATCGTCCCGCGCCTGCTCGTGGGGCCGGTCGCCGGCGTGTACGTGGACCGCTGGGACCGCCGAAAGACGCTCGTCATCGCCAACCTGATCCTGGCGGCCTCGCTCCTACCCCTGCTGACTGCCCAGGGCGCGGACTCGCTCTGGCTCGTCTATCTGGTGGCAGCGGCCCAGGCGGGCGTTTCGCAGTTCGTGACGCCGGCAGAGAACGCCTTGCTGCCGCGCCTCGTGCCGAACGACGAACTGCTCGCCGCGAACTCGCTGAACGCGCTCAACAACAACATCGCCCGGCTGATCGGTCCACCGATTGGCGGCTTCCTGATCGGGCTGACCGGGCTTGCCGGGGTCGCCGTCGTGGATGCGGCCTCGTTTCTCGCGGCAGCACTGCTCGTCAGTGTGACGACGGGCGACACTCGCCCTCAGACGTCCGAACAGCCAACGCGGGCGACGTCGGCCATCGGCGCGGTCTGGCACGAGTGGCTGTCCGGCGTCCGGGTCATGTTGGGCTCACGCACGCTGTCGGTGCTGCTGGCGTTCACCTTCATCACCGCGCTTGGCGAGGGCATCATGGGTGCGCTGATGGTGCCGTTCGTCATCGAGGTGTTGGCGAGCGATGAGCTTGGCGTCAGCTGGGTGGTGGCGGCGCAGGCAGTCGGTGGGCTCCTTGGCAGCCTGGCGCTGGCGTGGTGCAGCCCGGCTTGGAGACCGGCCCGGATGATTGGCGGCGGGGCCATCGGGCTGGCGATCATGGACTGGCTGACGTTCAACTACTCGGTCGTGATCCCCGGTCTGTGGCCGGCGCTGCTGTTCATGGGGATCGTGGGGCTGCCGATTGCGGCGCTCCAGGTCGGCCTGTCCACACTCGGCCAACTTGCGACCGGGGACGAGTATCGCGGCCGGGTGATGGGCGGGCTGATGGCCGCCGCCTCCCTGTCCAGCCTCGTTGGGACCGGGCTGGCCGGTCTGCTGGCGGGCTGGCTCGGCGTGGTGGCGCTGCTCAACATCCAGGGGCTCGGCTACTTCCTGGCCGGCATCCTGGTGCTCATGATGATCCCGTCGCGGTCGCCAGATCCAGAGGTTGCCGCTACGGCGTCGTAGCGGCGGTCAGCCTCTGAACGAGAACAGCCCGATGCCGACCAGCTTGCCTCCCACGAACAGCCGGGCCTCGGCGAAGCCCGCCAGCCGGCCACGCCGCAGCACCGTCCCCTCGCCCTGGACTGTCGCGCCGTCGGCTGGCCGCATGAACTGGTACTGGCCCTCCACCAGCGAAGACAGCGGCAGGTCGAGGGCCTGCGCCGCCACGATGGCCGCTGCCCCGTACATCGCGCCGCCCTGAATGTGGCCGACTCGATTCGCCAGCTCGGGGCCGTTGGTCAGCTCGCCGACAGCGTGATCGTCGAGGGCCGGCTGCCAGCGAAAATGGAGCAGCTCCTCCGAGATGGAGGTGCCGCGCACGCGCGCCCGGTCCGCCGCCGCCTGGGCCGCCGCCACCGCCCGCGCCTCGTCGTCTGACAGTTGAGCGAGGGTCGGCACATCAACCGGCGGCATCTCGTCGTGCTCCCAGGGCATCGGGCGCTGGATCCAGCCGGTCGGCGGCGGCAACGCGGCGAACCAGCCCTGGGCGTGGCCGACCGGCCGTCCGCCAGGACCGACCAGCAGACAGCGGCCAGCCCGCTGCTCGGCCGGGTGCTCCTCGGCCTCGCCGTGCGCCACCACTGGCCCGCTGGTCGCCGTCGGCGGATGCTGCACCGTCAGAGTCGCCGTTGCGAGGCGCGAGCCGCGCTCCAGATGGGAGCGGATCGCGCCGCCGATGGCAAGGTCGGCCACGGTCGCGAGAGCCACGGGCGAGACGCCGGCCACACCGGTGGTCTCAGGCTCGCCCTCGACGGTCAGGTGCGACCGACCGCCCTCCGCGCCGCCGGCCCCGATCCCGATGAAGTGGCCGTAGAAGTGCAATCCGAGCGCTCGCGTACGGCCCACCGCCAGCAAAGCACGCGCCAGGATCGGGTCGTCGGTGGCGGGGGCAGGGGCGAGCGTTGAGGCGTCCGTCGTCGATGGTCGATCGCTCATAGCGTCGCCAGTGTAGCCGGTCGGGCCGGCCGACGACGATGCGGCCACCCCGGCTACCATGCGGCCTGGGAGGAACGACGATGCCAGACAACAGCCGACAGCCAACTCAGGATCAGTTGCTGGAGTGGATGCAATCGCTCTCGAACTGGGGCCGCTGGGGCAAGGACGATCAGAAGGGCACCCTCAACCTGCTCTCACCCGAGAAGACGAAGCAGGCGCTGGGGCTCGTGCAGGAAGGCGTCACCGTCAGTTGCGCCCGCGACATCACCTGGACGCCGGCCGCCGACATCACGCGTCAGCCACAGCACTTCATGATCGGCGGCGGCGACAAGTATCGTCCCGGCGAAGGCCCCGACCGACAGGCCGTGGTGGACTACTTCGGGCTGGTCTTCCACGGGCACACGATCACGCACGTCGACAGCCTCTGCCACTTCATGTGGGACGGGCACATGTACAACGGCGCGTCGTCGGCGCTGATCGACAGCCGCGACGGCGCGCTCAGCCACGACGTCAACGTCGCGAACAAGGGCATCCTGACGCGAGGCGTCCTGGTCGACGCGGCCAGGCTGCGCGGCGTCGAGTTCATCGAGCGCGGCGACGGCGTCGGCCTGGACGACATCGAGCGGGCCGAGCAGCAGTGCGGGTTCAAGATCGAAGAGGGCGACGTGCTGCTGATGCGGACGGGCCAGCTCGGCGCACGGGACAAGTACGGCGCCGTCGACGTGAACGTAGCCGGCAGCGCCGGCCCGAAGCCCGAACTGCTGCCGCTGTTCAAAGAGCGGGGCGTCGCCGTGATGGGCACTGATACCGGCAACGACGTCGCGCCATCGCCGTACCCGCGCTTCTCGAACCCGGTCCACCAGGTGGGGATCGTGGCGCTCGGGCTGTGGATCCTCGACAACGCCTGGCTGGACGATCTCTCGGAGGCCTGCGTGGCCCGCAACCGCTGGGAGTTCCTGATCGGCATCAACCCGCTGCGGCTGCCGACGGTGACCGGGTCGCCAGTGAACCCCATCGCCGTGTTCTAGCGCGCCACCGACTGAACTGGCCCTGCCTTACCGCTACGCCCTCGCTCCCGGTTCGCCGGCGCAGGGGGGGGCGAGGGCGTCCCGGCCCCCCAGTCGGCGTTCTGACCAGCGAAATGGCCGGCTCAGGCGCGGTGACCGAGGTAGGCGGCCACGATGGCCGGGTCATCGCGCAGGGCGGCAGCCGGGCCAGATCGCGTGATCCGGCCGCCCTCCAGCACGTGAGCCGTGTCCGCGACGGCCAGCGCCCGGCGGGCGTTCTGCTCCACCAGCAGGATCGTGGAACCCTGGGCCTTCAGGTCGGCGATCAGGCGGAACACGTCGGCCACGATCAGCGGCGCAAGGCCGAGGGACGGCTCGTCCAGCATCAGCAGGCGCGGGCGGGCCAGCAGCGCCCGACCAATGGCCAGCATCTGCTGCTCGCCGCCGGACAATGAGCCAGCTAACTGATAGCGGCGCTCGGCGAGGCGCGGGAAGCGCACGAACGTCGCGTCGAGGTCGGCGCGAACCTCGCGGTCGCGACGGGTGTACGCGCCAAGCAGCAGGTTCTCCTCGACGGTCAGCGGCGCCAGCACCTGCCGACCCTCCGGCACCTGGACGAGGCCCAGGCTGGCGATGCGGTCCGCCCGCCAGCCGCCGATCTCCTTGCCGTCGAAGCGCACCGAGCCGGCGCGCGGCACGAGCAGACCGCTGACGGTGTTGAGGGTGGTGGACTTCCCCGCCCCGTTCGCCCCGACCAGCGCCACGACCGTGCCGCTCGGCACCTCGAAGGTGACGCCGCGCAACGCAGCGATACCGCCGTACCACGTTTCCAGCCCCTCGACGGCGAGCAGCGGGTCGCTCACGGGCTTGCCTCGCGTCCGGGCTGCTGATCGGGCATGGGGAGGGGGAGGTCGCCGCCGTCGTCGTCGCCCAGGTACGCTTCGACGACGCGGGGGTCTTGCTGGATCTGGGCTGGCGGCCCTTCGGCGATCTTGCGGCCGAAGCTCAGCACAACCACCAGATCCGAGAGCCGCATGATCAGCTCCATGTCGTGCTCGATGACCAGCAGCGTCAGTCCATCGGCCCGCAGCCCCGCCAGGAACTCGGCGAGGCTGGCCGTCTCCGTCGCGTTCAGGCCAGCCGCCGGCTCGTCGAGCAGCAGCAGCTTCGGCCCGAGCGCCAGGCCGCGCGCGATCTCGACCCGGCGTTGATCGCCGTAGGAGAGCGCGCCAGCCTCGGACGCGGCAAGGTGAGCCATGCCCAACCGCTCGATCAAGGCCTGGGCCGCTTCGCGGGCTTCGCGCTCCTCACGGCGGGCGCGCGGCAGCCCGAGCAACGATTCGATCAGGGTGGCGTGCCGGCGCAGATGCCACCCGACCATCACGTTTTCCAGAACCGAGAGATCCGTGAAGAGGCGGATATTCTGGAATGTCCGAGCGACGCCCATCGCCGCGACGACATGGGCCGGCTGCCCGCTGAGCTGCAGTCCGTCAAGCTCGACGCCACCGCTGGTCGGCGGCGTCAGCCCGCTGACGACGTTGAGGAGGGTCGTCTTGCCGGCGCCGTTCGGACCGATCAGCCCGCAGACGGTGCCGGCCGCCACGTCGAACGAGACGTCCTCCAGCGCGGCCAGACCACCGTAACGGCGTGTCAATCCACGTACGGCGAGGCGCGGTGTGCTCGTCGGTCGACGCGCAACCGGATCGGAGACTCCCGGCGCGCTCACGTCGCCGGCTTTCGGCGCTTGAAGAGGCCGCCCCAGAAGCGCGGATCGGCCAGCCCACGGGGCAGGAAGATAATCGACAGCATGATGATCAGGCCGTTGACGATCTCCCGCTGCTCCTGCAAGAAGCGGAGCGTCTCGGGCAGCAGCGTCAGGACCGTCGCGCCGACCAGCGGCCCGCTCCAGTGGGCGACGCCGCCGAGGATCGCGTAGGCCAGGATGTCCACGGCCCGCGAAAAGACGTAGTTTCGCGGGTCGATCACGCGAATGATCGGCGTGCTGAGGACGCCAACGCCGGCCGCCATCATCGCGCCGAGCACGAAGGCCAGCAGCTTGTAGCGGACCACGTTGATGCCGAGTGTGGCGGCGGCCGACTCGTCCAGGCGGACGGCGGCAAGCACCCGACCCTCGTGAGACCGTCTCAGGACCGCCAGGATGACGATCAGCGCCAGCACGTAGAGCAGGAGGGGCCAGGTCGTCTCAGGCAGCCCGAAGACGATCCGCGGCGAGACGTACGGCAGGGTGATCCCCTCGGCTCCCCGGAAGACCGTCAGCTCGGGGTTGCCGCTGATTGCCCGCAGGATCTTGTCGCCGTTGAGGGCCAGCACGTTGACGATCTGCACGAAACCCAACGTGGCGATAGCGAGGTACACGTCGCGGAGCCGCAGCACGGCCAGCCCGAACGGAAACGCCACCGCCGCCGCCAGCACCAGGGCCACGAAGAACGAGACGAACAGCGAGACGCCGGCCTGACTGGCGAGCACGGCGGCGGTGTACGCCCCGATGGCCATGAAGCCGGCGTTGGCCAGCGAGAGCAGCCCCGTTGCGAGCGTCAGGTAGATGCTCAGGCCCAGTGCGATGTTGATCAACACGAAGTTGACAATCGACTGGTTGTTGGCGATCCACTCGAACATCGACGGATCAGGCTCGCACCGCGCGCCCGCGCCCGAACAGGCCAGACGGCCGCACCAGCAAGACGGCGATCAGCAGCGCGAAGACGAAGGCGTCGCGGAAAGAGCTGTCGAGGTAGGCCACGCTCATCACTCGCAGCATGCCGACCAGGAAGGCCGCGACGGCCGCGCCGCCCACGGACCCCATCCCGCCGACGATGATGACCGTCAGGCCGGCCAGCTCGACTTCGTTGCCCATCAGCGGATCGAGGCGATTGAACGCAAGACCGAGCAGCGCGCCGGCCGCGCCGGCCAGCGCCCCCGACAGGAAGAACGTCTGCCCCACCACGATATCGACGTTGATGCCCAGCAGCCGTGAGGTGCGGGTGCTCCAGGCGATGGCGCGGATCGCCCGCCCGACGGCCGTGCGGGTCAGCAGCAGGTGCAGGCCGACGATCAGCGCCAGCGACAGCCCGAGCACCAGCAGTTGGATCGGCGCGATGACGACGTTGCCGGGGAGTTGGTACGGCATGATCGGCAAGGCGGCCGGCGGGAAGCGCGACACCTGGTTGCCGAAGATCCCCTGCGCGAGGCTGATCAGGATGATCGACGCGCCGATGGACGAGATCATCGGGGCCAGCGGCGGCGCCTGCTGAGTGCGGATCGGAGTGATGGCGCGGTAGTCCATCACCACCCCGACCAGCACGATCGCGGCGCCGAGGCCGCCGACCAGCGTTCTGGCCTGCACATCCCACGGGCTCGCCACGCCGAGCAACAGCACCAGGAAGCCGCCCCAGAGGACCAGGCCGCCGTAGGTCAGAGCGCGCAGCGGCTTGAACGCCAGCAGGTCCAGCAGCACGGCCATCAGGCCGCCGGCCAGCATCGCGGCGGGCAGCGCCGCCCAGAACGGCAGCCCGAGCTTCGTGACCATCATCAGGCCGACGTATGCGCCCCACATGTACGTCGCGCCGTGGGCCAGGTTTACGATGTCCAGGGAGCCGAAGACGAGCGTGTACCCCATCGCGAAGAGGGCCAGCGCGCCTCCCTGCCAGAGGCCGTTGACGATCTGCTGAGGTAGCTGCTCCACTGGCCCAACGGCTCCAGAGCGAGTGCTCGGCGCAAGCCGGCAGGAGGGGGACGAAGCGTCCGCACATGATAGACGGGCGAGCCACCGGCCCGCCCGTCACGCGCTCGGGGTGAGTCGCGCCCCAGAACCCAGAACCCAGAACCCAGAACCCAGAACCCAGAACCCAGAACCCAGAACCCAGAACCCAGAACCCAGAACCCAGGCTACGCCTTGAAGACGGCGAACTTGCCGTCCTTGACCTCCTGGACGATGGGCGTGTGGACGGCCTCGCGGTTGGCGGCCACCGAGAACTTGCCGAGAATGGTGTCCACGTCCTTGAGCTTCGCCAGGGCGTCGCGGATCGACTGGCTGTCCGTCTTGCCGGCGTCGCGGATGGCCGAGGCCAACAGGTAGACGCCGGCGTAGGCCTGCGCCGCGAACTGATCGGGCGGGCTGCCGTACTTGTCCGTGTAGGCCTTGACGAACGCCTGGTTGCCCGGCGTCTCCGCCCCGATGAACCAGGCCGCCCCCGAGATCGCGCCCTCGGCGGCCGGGCCAGCCAGCTTGGCAAGCTGCGCCGAGTTGAGACCGTTGCCGCCGATGAACCGAACGCTGGCCGGGATGCCGAGCTGCCGCCCCTGCACCATGATGCCAGCGGCCTCCTCGGCCAGGGCCGAGAGGACGATCGCCTCGGGGTTCAGCGTCTTGATCTTGGTGAGCTGGGCCGAGAAGTCGGTGTCGCCCTTCTTGAAGGTCTCGGTGGTCGCCGTCTCGATCTTGAGATCGGCGAGGGCCTGCTTGAAGACGTCGTAGCCGCTCTTGGTGAAGGCGTCGTCCTCGCCGTACATCACGGCAACCTTCTTGTACTTGAGCGCTTCCGACGTGACCTTGACGGTGTTCGGCACCACGACCGACTCGGGCAGGCTGTCTCGGAAGATGTAGTCGCCGATCTCCAGGATGCCGTTCGCCGTGTTGGAGGTCGCCATCACGACGACCTTCTTGTCCTGGGCAATCGGGTCCGACGCGAGCGCCGAGCTTGAGAGCGTCGGCCCGAGGATGGCCGGCACCTTGTCCTGGTTGATGAGCTTCTCGAACGCCGGGATCGCGCCTTCCTTGACCGAGCGATCGTCCTCGAAGATCAGCTTGATCTTAGCCGCGCCAAGCAGGCCGCTGGCGTTGATCTCGTTCATCGCCAGCTCGGAGCCGTTCTTCTGCTGCGGGCCGTACACCGCCGCGCCGCCCGTCAAGGACCAGACAGCGCCGATCGGGATCTCGCCGGTCAGGTTGGCGGCCGGCTTGGCGGCCGGTGCCGTTGACGCGGCCGGGCTGGCAGCGGGAGAGGCCGCGGCGGCCGGTGAAGCGGCAGCAGCGGGGCTGGCGGCGGCGGCCGGGCTGGCCGCTGTAGCCGGGCTGGCCGCGGGCGCCGCGGCCGGGCTGGCGGGGGCCGCTGGCTTGGCGGCCTCGGTCGGCTTGGCCGGAGCGGCGGTCGGCGCGGCCGGGGTGGACGGACCACATGCCGTGGCCAGCAGACCCAGTGCCGCGACGCGCAGGAACTGTCGTCGCTTCAACATCTCTTCCCTGGACCCCTTCTCTGCAGGATGATGCGGATGGGCGCCACTCCTAAGGATGCGGAAATCGGCGCACACTGTGCCATCCAAACGACCGTCTGGATCGTATCTGCCTTGACTGCTCGGACCTGGACGAGACGGGCACAGTCGGCAATACTGGAACGAAGCGAGAATGGCGGGGATGTGCGGGTTTGCCGCCACCCTGCGCGGACACGGCGCGGAGGGATCCGAGGTATGCATCGGCGTGACCTGTTGAAGCGCGGCATCGGCCTGGGCCTGGGATTGGCGCTCTCGCCGCTGGTGGCTGGCAGCGTCCAGGCGCAGGAGCAGTGGGTTCAGACCTGGCAGCCAGCCGATCTCTGGTCGAACACGGGCCCGACGGCCATCAGCTTCGGCAAGGTCCGGCCGTTCACCTACCTGCGCCTGGAAGGGCCCGTCGAGAACAGCCGCGTCTACGTCTTCAACCCGAAGACCCAGGGGTTCGCCTATGTCGATGCCGGCCTGGTCGGGCCGAGCACCGCGCCCTCGGCGGCCTACCTGGCTGGCCCGCGCGTCCTGAGCAGCATCAACCTGCCGGCCCGCGCGTCTGGCACGGCCAGCATCTACCGCGAGCCCACCGCCGACGACCAGCTGTGGGCGGTCGACCTCGATCACAACGACGTGCTGCTGGTGCAGGATCTCGTCGAGGGCGAGGACGGCCAGCGCTGGTATCGGCTCCAGGACGGCACCTTCGCGATGGAGGATCAGGTCCGGCTGCCGGCCAGGATCGCGCCGCCAACGTCCGGCAAGTGGATCGACGTGCTGCTGCCTGGGCCGACCATCGTGACCGCCTACGAGGACGGCAAGGCGGTCTACTCGGCGCTGGCGATCCACGGCACGGCCGGCTGGGAGACGCCCATCGGCACGTTCCGCACGATCTCGCGGGTGGCGAACGAGCGGATGCGCGGCCCGGGCTACGATGTGCCCAACGTGCTGTTCACCCAGTACTTCACCGGCTCGGGCCACGCCATCCACCTGAACTACTGGTCGTCGAACTGGGGCTATGCCGGCAGCCACGGGTGCCTGGGCATGAGCTACGACGACTCGCTCTGGTTCTGGAACTGGGCGCCGCTGGGGACGCCGGTCGACATCCACGTGTAGCCCGAGGCCCTGCCGTCCGACGCCCGAAAAGCAACTGGCTCGCGCCCCTGCCTTCTGTGCTGGAAAGCGGGGGCGTGCTATGTTGCCGTCAGCAGTCGAGAGGACAAAGGAGTCTGGCGGCATGAAGGTCTACGAAGCCCTGGCGAACACCTTTGTCAAGGAGGGCGTGACCACCGTCTTCGGGCTGATGGGCAACGGCAACATGTACTGGTGGCACACGCTCGACCAGCACCCCGGCGTGTCCATCCACGAGACGCGCCACGAGGGTACGGCCCTCACGATGGCCGAGGGCTGGGCGCGCGCCACCGGCCAGCCTGGCATCTGCACCGTCACCCAGGGACCGGGCCTCAGCCAGCTCGCCACCTCGCTGATGGTGGCGGTCAAGGCCAACGTGCCGATGGTCGTCTTCGCCGGCGAGACGGCCCTCAGCGACCATGACGCGGTCCAGAAGATGGATCAGCAGAAGTTCGTCGACGCCACCGGCGCCGGTTTCGTCCCGATCTGGACAGCCGGCGGCGTGGACGACGCCGTCCGCGAGGCGTTCTTCCGCGCGCGGGTGGAGTCGCGGCCCATCGTGCTGAACGCGCCGATGGACGTGCAGCAACTGGCCTACGACGGCGAGGGCGACGAGTACGAGCCGTCCACGACGCTGCTGCCGGGCCTGCAGCGGGTCCAGCCCGATCCATCCCGACTCCGCAGCGCCCTGGCGACGATTGCCGAGAGCGAGAAGCCAGTCATCGTGGTCGGCCAGGGGGCGGCGAAGGCGGATGCCGGCGAGGCCGTGCTTCGGCTGGCCGACCGTATCGGGGCGCTGGTCGCCACGACCCTCCCGATGAAGGGCTGGCTGGGCGAGAACGAGTACCACGTCGGCGTGTCCGGCCTCTACGCCACCAAGACCACCATCGAGCTGTTTGCCGATGCCGACTGCGTGATCGGGGTCGGCGCGAGCCTGAACCACTACACCACCGAGCACGGCTACATCTTCCCGAACGCCCGCTACGTGCAGATCGATCTAAAGCCGGCCATCGTGATGGGCAACGGCAAGCGGGCCGACCACTACTTGCAGGGCGACGCCCGCCTGACGGTCGAGCTAATCGAGCAGCAGTTGGCGGCGCAGGGCCACGCCCAGACCGGCTATCGCACTGCCGAGACCCGTGCGATCCTCAGCGAATACGATCCCGACCCCCGCGAGTTCGAGCTGGAACCGGGCACGGTCGATCCACGCCGCGTCGCCGCGATGCTGGACGAGCGGCTGCCAGACGAGGTCGGCGTGATCCACGGGACCGGGCACTGCTCGGGCATCACGGCGATCTTCATGCGCAAGCCCCGCCGCCCGACCTGGACGATCAACACGTTCGGATGCATCGGGCAGGCGTTGCCGACAGGCATCGGGGCGGCGGTGGCGCTGAACGGTCAGCCGCTCGCCGTGGTGGACGGCGACGCCAGTGTGTTGATGCACGCCTCCGAGCTGGACACGGCGGCCCGACTAGGCGTCAAGCTGCTGGTGGCCGTCTTCAACGACGAGGCGCTTGGGGCCGAGTACCAGAAATTCGTCTCGAAGAAGATGGACACGCGCGCCTCCGTCATCACGACGCCGGATCTGGGAGCGGTGGCTCGGGCGTTCGGGTGTCGAGGGATGCAGGCCCGCACCCTCGAGGAGGTCCAGGCCGGCATCGACGAGTTCGTGGCAGGCGACGGCCCGATGGTGCTGGACATCCGTGTCTCGCGGAGCGTCATCAGCGTGCCGTACAGCCGGCTCTGGTTTGGCCAGGATGTCTGAGCCAGGCGGCACGGCAAGGGCATCGGCATGATCGAGATCCGCGAGCAGTTCGACGTTGCCGCCCCGCCAGATCGCGTCTGGCGGGTGCTCTCGGATCCGCAGGCCGTCGTCGGCTGTGTGCCCGGCGCCAGCATCGTCAAGGAGAATGAGGACGGGTCGCTGGACACGAGCGTCGTCGTCAAGTTCGGCCCGACCCGCGTGACGTTCCGCGTCCAGGCGACGCTCACGCTGGACGACGCTGCCCGCCAGGGGACCATCACGGCGCAGGGCAAGGACGGCATCGGCGGCACGCGGATGCGCTCGACGGCCCGATTCGGCGTGGTCCCCGGGCCGGCCGAGCAGGGCTCGCGGGTCACGGTCAGCGGGCAGGTGGAGGTGTCCGGGCGGCTGGCGTCGCTGATCGAAGGCGGCGCCAGTCTCGTCGTCCAGCGGATGTCGGGCGAGTTCGCGGAGCGGCTGGCGGCGCGCTGCTCGGCGTAGGCCGCCCGGCATCGCCCTCGGCCCAGCTACGGCGTCTTCGTCGGCGTCGCGATCACGAAGATCGACGGGCCGATGGGCTTGATGGCCGGCGTGCTGGCGGGCGCTTGCGGCTTCTCGGACGGCTTTTCAGCCGGCTTCTCTGCCGGTTTCGAGGCCGGCTTGGGCGCAATCGCCGGTCCGCTGCCGGGCGTCGGGGTCAGGGCGATCGCCGGCGCGGAGGTCGGAGCGGGAGCGCGCGGCCGGTCCGCCGGCGGACTGGTCGGCGCGGGCGCGGCCGGTGCGACGTTTGAGGTCGGCGGGCGCGGGGCTGCCGTCGTGGACGTGGTCGAGCTGGACGGCGCAGCCGCCGACCCACTGGCCGAGCCGCCGTTCGGCAGCCTGACCGGCGTGATGTAGTTGCCGACCGTGTTCTTCGGCAGGGCCGGGTCTGGCTGGGTCTCGAACGTCGGATCGTTGACGAGGTCATAGACATTCCGAGACGCGCTGGACATGGCGTCGTACAGCTCGTCGAAGTCCGCGATGCCGTCCGAGAGCAGGGCGATGACGAAGGTCGCGCGCGGCCCGTAGACGATAGCGACGTCGTGCGCCGCGCTCTCCCAGTTGCCGGTCTTGTTCGCGACGACGGCCTCGGCCGGCATTCTCACAGGGATGCGGTTGCGGACCTGCTGGCGGGCCATCAGGTGCACCATCTCGGCGCTGGTCTCGGGGCTGAGGGCCTGCCCACGAGCGATCAGCTCCAGCAGCCGGGCCATGTCGTAGGCGGAGGTCTTGAGGTCGTCGCCGCGCACGTGGGTGTGGGTCAGCCCCAGACCAGACATGTCCTCGTTGATGCGCGGACTGCCGACCTTCTTGGCCAGCATGTACGCGCCCGAGTTGTCGCTGAGCGTCACCATGCGATCCAGAGCGGTGCCGATGGTGATACGGGTACCGATAGGCCAGGGCAGCGACCCGAGATCCATCTCGGCGTCGTCGGGGCCGATGGTCATCTCCTCATTCAAGCGGAAGAGGTCGAGGTCACGCAGCTTGAAGACCTCGTACATCACCGGCAGCTTGTAGAGGCTGGCCGACTGAAACGGAAAATGCTCGTTGAGGGCAATGGTCTGCCCCGTCCCAAGATCCTTCACGTAGATGCCGAAGCGACCCGAGACGCCGCGAAACGGCGCGAAAACCGCCTCATGCAGCTTGCGGAGGTTGACTGCCTTCGGATCGGGTGTGGGGTCGGCCGGGGCCTGCGGCGCCTGGGTAGCCTGCACGGGCACCGCCGCGACCGGTGCACTGGCGTCCAGGGCCGCGGCGGTGCTCTCGGCAACGGTCAACGGCTCGGTGGCGTCAGCCGGGGTGGGCGGCGTAGCGGCCGGCCACAGCAGCAACACGGCCACCAGCAGCACGACGACGGCCAGTACGGCCGGACCGACAAAGCGCCGGTTCGACCTCGGCGGGGGGACGAGACGGACAGCCTGCTCCGGCAGGCGTCGTCGAGGGGCAACCGCTGGTATCGCTCGCTCCCGCGCTGAGGTCTGGGCGCTGCGTCAGGGACGCAGACCTCGGGCTGGGCGGTACGCGCGTGACGCTGAACCGACTACGGGCTTACCCACCAGTGGGTCATGTCCGAGTGTTCCCCTGCCCGCCGCCATGTGGCGCTGTGCCCAGTATAGGCGCTCCCGGGCAGTCCGGACCATTTCTTGCGCCGCGCATTCGCTCCTGACCGGGCAACTTCTGGCCGCGCTCATGCACCGGGCGCCCGCCGGCCCGGTGCATCCACGCGCTTCTGTCTGGCTAGATTGTCGCCAGGGTGGCGGCGACATCCTGCCACTTTCCGCCGGTCAGTCCGGGCATCGGGCCGAACGCCCACATCGAGTTGACGGAGACCACGGCGAAGACCGGCCCCTCGGCTTTGAGCAGCTTCGGCCACTGGTCGGCCAGCTCGTCCTCGGTGTCGATGCGGACCACGTGCTTGTAGCCTGCCCCCTTGGCGACCGTCGCCCAGTCCATCACGCCACGGCCGGGCGTCGGCTGGCCGCCGCTGGTGTCGTAGGTCGTGCCTTCCAGGACCACGTGCACCAGGTTCTTCGGCGCGAGGCTGGTGATGGTGACCAGCGAGCCGAAGTTCATCAGCAGCGAGCCGTCGCCATCGAGCACCACGATTCGCTTGTCGGGACGGGCCAGGGCCAGCCCCAGCGCGACGGACGAGGCCTTGCCCATGCAGCCCTTGATCGGCAGATCCAGGTCCGGACGGCTCGACATGGTGGGCCAGACCCGCGCCGACGACATGGTCGTGACCATCACCTCGTCGGTGCGGTGCTCGGCGATCATCTCCAGTGCCTTCGTTCCGACGATCATGCCCCGTACTCCCCACCGATCAGCACGGCAGTCGGACCCTGCGACTGCGCCCGCGCGTACATCTCCGGCACCACCCGCGCAACGTCGTCGTCGGTCTCGATCACCTGATACGGGATCTCCCAGGCTTTGAGGACCGGCTCCAGGAAGGTGGCCGCCGAGTCAGCAGACGGCCCGCCGCCCTCATACCCGCGATACCCGACCAGCGTGAGGATCGGCAGCTTCAGGTCGATCCAGAGGCCGCGAATCGAGTCACCCGACTCGTAGAAGCCGGTGTTCTGGATGCACACGACCGGCTTCTTGCCGCCAACCAGCAGCCCGAGGGCGATGGCGTGGGCCTCGCCCTCGCGCGTGACCGGCACCAGCTTTAGCTCGGGATCGTCGCTGAGCGACTGATACAGGTAGCCAGACTCGGTGTCTGGCAGCCAGACGAGGTGCGTTGCGCCACACTGCTTGAGCGTGTCGATCATCACCTGCGCGTTCAGAGGCGCGCGTTCGACGGCCACAGGCACTTCTCCACGGTAGCGGTAGGCATCTGAAATCGATGCAGTCGGGCTCCGGGCGGTCCTTCCCGATGATGGACGCCGCGCGCCACACTGACGCGCTCAGGATCGGCCATCAGTCCGCCCGGGGAATCTGGGGGAACGGTACCCGAACGGCCGGCATGCCGCCAACCGCCGCTACACTCCCGACCAGTGCTACGCTCCCGACGTTCGGACGGCCCGAGGTTCCGGGGATGGCCTGCGGTTCAGCGTCTCGCGGGCTACGAACGCCACCAGCAGCGATGACACGAGGTGGAGCGGCGCAAAGATGGCGAACGCCATGCTGGCGCTGCTCAGGCCGGCGATCAGGCCGCCGAGGATCGGCCCTGACAGCGAACCGACCTCGCCCACCGAGCGGCGGAACGCCTGGATCGACCCTCGGGCGTCAGGCGACACGATGTCGTAGGTGAACGAGGTCATCGTGCCGATAGCCAGCCCGGCCGACAGGCCCATCAGGACCGAGGCAACGGCCAGCCCGAGCGGCTCGGTCGAGACAGCGTACCCGACGAACGATGCGCCAGCCAGGGCGGCGGCCGGCACGACCGCCGCCTTCCGCCCGATCTTGTCCGAGATGAAGCCGGCCGGCACGATCATCAGCATCTGCACCAGGCCGGTCAGCCCGAACAGGTAGCCGACGTCCGACGCGGTGTACCCGAGGTCGGAGACCACATGGACCGGCAGCAAGCTCTGAACGCTGGTGCTGCGGAGCATCGCGCAGAAGGTGGCGAACATCACCACCTGAAAGGTCCGCAGATAGCCGGGCGCGATCGTCGAGAACGGCGAGCGTCGGCCGCCCCGAGGCGGCTCGCTCGATTCAGCCACCCGGGGGCGCGCCGAATGTCCGGCCGACCGCGGTGACGGGCGGTACGTCCAGCCAATCGCGCCAACGGCGACGGCGAACAGCCCGGCTGCCATGAACACCACGCCGTAGCCGAACAGGTCCGCCAGGCGGCCGCCCAGCACCGGACCGACTGTCGCGCCACCGGCCGAGACGCCGAAGAAGGCGGCGATCACCCGGCCGCGCTGCTCGGCGCGGATCGACTCGACGGCGGCGATCTCGCGGCCCAGGCTCCAGATGCCCTCGCCCGACCCGACCAGGGCCTGCCCCACCAGCACCAGGGAGAACCACGGCGTCAGGACGGTGCAGGCCAGCCCCAGCACGACAATCGATGGGCCGAGCACCATCGCGAAGCGCCGCCCGTAACGATCGACGATGTAGCCGGCCGGGAAGAGGCAGGCCACCCGACCGATCAGGTACGCCGTCACGCCCTGAGCGGCCACCTCTGGCGCCACGCCAAACGACCGCGCCACGATCGGCAAGGTTGGCAGCAGCATGCCCATGCCGAAGCCCATCAGGACGGACGGCAGGTAGATGCTGACGATGATGCGCCCGAGGGGCGAGAGCCTGATCGTCATGAGCGGGCCATCCCGGACATCGGAGCGCAGTCACCTCCACACCTGAGCACAGCGACGCCCTCCAGCCTCACGTCGGCGGGAGGGCGTCAGCACGCACGACAACGGAGCGAGATCGCAGAAGGGCGGGCTGCCGCGTCACCCGCCGGCCGGCGCCCGAAGGATTCGGGCCTAGCCCTGCCACTCCTTGGTGCCGCCCCAGATCGTCTCCAGGTTCTGCGCGGCCCACGGGATCTTCCCTCGCACGCTGTCTCGCACTTCCTCCATCCGGGCCTTGCCGCCAGCCTTGTGGAGCTTCTTGCCGATGTTCCGGACCTCGGTCGCCTGCGGGCTGGTCGGCGAGATGCCCCCGTCAGCCTTGACGTCCGGCACATCGTAGAGCGTGAGCAGCTGCGAAAGCGCGACCTGCGGATCGCCGTCGGCCGAGGAATCCTTACCACCGCCAAAGAGCTTGCTCAGGAAACCCATCGGTCCCCTCCCGATCCGAGTGTGTGCCCGAGCATGGTGACAACGTGAAGCCGGGGTCCGGACCGCTCGGAGCGGAGGGAGTATACTCCGCGAGCGCACAGCCTCAACGGGGTTCACGCTCAGCATGCAGATTCTGGTGACCGGCGCGTCCGGGTTCATCGGCCGCCATGTCGTCGCCGAGCTTGCTGGTGCGGGCCATACGGTCACCACGCTCCACCGCGGCGGGCCGCTCCACCTTCCTGACGGATCGACGCTGGCGCACGTTCAGGCCAGCGTCCTCGACCCGGCCGCGCGCGCGGCTGCGTTGCGCGTCGAAGCCATCGTCCACCTGGCCGGGCGCGGCGACGTGCAGGCCTCGTTCCGGGAGCCGCTGGCCTACAGCACGCTGAACGCTGGCGGGACCGCCGCTATCCTCGACGGCGCGCGGGAGTCGGCCGCCCACGTCGTCCTGGCCTCGACCCAGCGCATCTACCGTCCGACCGACGCCGTCATCCACGAGGACGCGGCCATCGCGCCGACTGACCCGTACGCCTACACCAAGCTGGTGGCCGAGCAGTGGTGCCGGATGTACGCCGAGCAGCTTGCGACCCCGACAACCGTTGTCCGCCTGTTCTCGGTGTACGGCCCGGGGCAGGTGGGTCAGGGAAACAGCGGCGTCGTCAGCATCTTTCTGAATCGAGCCCGACACGGCGAGACGTTGGCCGTCCACGCCGATCAGCAGCGCGATCTGACCTGGGTAGGCGACGTGGCGCACGGGATCAGGCTGGCTCTCGAGCGTCCGCCGACCGCCAGCCGGCCGGCACGGGTCTACAACCTCGCCACGGGCATCGGCACGACGCTCTACGGGCTTGCACAGATGGTCTGCGCGGCGGTCGGCTCGCGCTCGGAGATCGTGCCGCCGGCCGCGCGCTCCGACGAGGGCGACCGCGTGGCGGATATCTCGCGCGCGCGCGCCGAACTCCGGTACGCTCCTGCGGTCACGATTCAAGAGGGCATCGCCCGCCTCGCCGCCCAGGACACTGCATCCCGATGACCGCACAGATTCTGCTCAAGGCCCGACCCACGGCCGCTCAGTTGGCAGACCGTCTCCAGACGCCTGGCCTGGACGGGCTCGAACTCTACCTGGACACCGTCGATCTCGCGTCAGACGCGGCAATGGACGCCGTGGTTGGCAATCTGGACGCGTGCGGTCTTCCCGCCGAGTTCGTGCTGCTGGTCGAGGGGCCGATCCGCTCGCTGGACGGCGAGTTCTTCGATCTGACCCGCGACAGCGACGCCGACCGGGAGCTGTCACGGCGATTGATCTCGCTGGCGCAGCGAATCGGGGCGCGCGGCGCGAACGTGCACGCCATCGCGCCTGACGCCAGCCCTGCCAGCCTGACACTTGAAAACCGGTCGCTGCTGCTGGCGCGAGCGCTCGGTCCGACATGCTACTTCGCGGAGCAGGCCCTTGGCGCCGGCATCGTGCCGACGCTGGAGAACATGCCGCCGATCCTTCGGATGCGCGAGAGCGGCTACTTCTACTCGGCCATCGGGATGCCACCGCAGGACATGACCGAGCTTGCGCTGGCTGTCCCGGGCGTCAAGGTCATCCTGGACACCTCGCACGCCCAGCTCTACCTGAACGTGCGGCGGGGGATCGACGAACCGGTGCCGGGACAGGATCTTGGTCCGCTGCGGGCTTTCGTGCGAGACGCGCCCGGCGTGGACTCCCTCGACGCGTACCTGGACGCTCTCGGCGAGACGGCCATCGCCTGCCACCTCGCCAACGCCGGTGGGCTGCTGGGCGAGGGCCTTCCCTACGGCGAGGGCGACATCGACCTGGACCGGCTGCTGCCTCGGCTGGCCGAACGCGTCCGATACATCGTCACCGAGACGCTGGAACCCGACAACAACTGCGCTGACCTGATGCGCGAGGCCCGGAGTCGCGCGCTGGTGGCCCTGGGACGTTAGCTGATGCCGCTGCTCGATCCAACCCGACTAGACCCCGCTACCCTGCTCGGCCGCGACGAGCTGCCACTCGACTGGTCGGTGGCGAAGCGCGAGCTGGCCGGCGCACGCGTGCTGGTCACCGGCGCGGGCGGATCGGTCGGGGCGCGACTGGCCGAGATGCTGCTCGATCTGGGGCCGGCCCACCTGACGCTGCTCGATCACCACGACCATGCGCTCTTCGCGCTCCGCCGGCGGCTGGACGATCTCACCCGGGACCGAACTGATGCGCCGACCTGGAGCCTAGCGCTGGCCGACATCCGCGACAGCGCCCGCCTGACCCGCGTCTTCGACGCTGCCCGTCCCGACGTGATCTTCCACATGGCGGCCTACAAGCACGTGCCGTTCGGCGAAGAGTTCCCGGAAGAGACGTTCGGCGTCAACGTGCTGGCGACGGACCAGATCCTGAAGCTGGCGGTCCGGCGCGGCGTCACGCGGCTGGTCTATCCGTCGAGCGATAAGGCCGTGAACCCACCCAGCCTCTACGGCGCGACGAAGCGCCTGTCGGAGACGCTCGTCGGCGTGGCCGCCGCGACTGCTGGGCGGCAGTTCGTCGCGATCCGCTACGTCAACATCCTCGGGACGCACGGGTCGGCCATCGAGACGTTCGCGGCGCAGGTGGCCGAAGGGCAAGCGCTGACCATCACCGACCAAGCGATGACGCGCTACTGGATCAGTATGCCGGAAGCCGTCTGGCTGGTCGTGCAGGCAGCGGTGCTCGGCAAGCCCGGGTCGGTGATGATGCTCGACGTGCCGGACGAGGTGCCGATCCTCGACATCGCGCGCCGCGTCGAGCGACTGGTTGCGCCAGACGGTGAGCCGCTGCCGATCCGGGTCACGGGCCTGCGCCCGGGGGAGCGTCTCCGCGAAGAACTGCTGAGCGAGCACGAGACGTTCGAGTCTGGGCCATGCGGCGGCCTGCTGGAGGTCGTCAACCTGCGCCGCGAGGAGAACCTCGCCAGCGTGACCGACCATGTCGAGCGGCTCCGACGGCTGGCGGAGGACGGCGACGGCCCCCGCCTCAAAGCCGCCGCGATGAGCGCCGCCCGCGAACTCCAGTAGATCCGGTCGAACCTGCCATGCGTCAATCGCATGCTGTACACTGGCGTTCGTGCAGGAGCGAGGCGGCCCCCGGCGATTCGACGTTGCGTCACGGACGCTGATCGACAGCGATCCGGCCGGCTGGCTGACCTGGGTCGGGCTGCCGGTGGACGGCCCCGTCAGCACGATTGAGTCGGACGTCTCGACCGTCCTGGCCGTTGTGGACAAGGTGCTCCGCGTGGACGGGCCGACGCCCTGGCTGGCCCACCTGGAGGTGCAGGCCAGTCGCGACCGATTCCTGCCCGTCCGGCTGCTCCAGTACCACGCCCTCCTGCTGCACCGACACGACGTTCCAGTCGCGACGACGGTCGTGCTGCTACGGCCCGAAGCCAACGCTCCCGAGCTGACGGGCACGTTCGAGCAGCGCGGCCCCTCGGGCGATCCGACGATTCTGTTTCGGTACGGCGTCGTCAGGCTCTGGGAGCGTCCCGTTGACGAGTTGCTTGCCGGGAGCTTGAATGTCGCGCCGCTCGCGCCACTGGCGGCATTTCATCCCGACCGGCTCGCTGACGTGCTCGACCGCCTCGACGAGCGCTTCTCGAGAGAGTCGCCGTCACCGTCGCTGACGGACGAGCTCTGGGCCGCAACCCTGCTCATGATGGGTGTACGGTACACTGAAGAGCAGATACGCGGACTGAGCGAAAGGGTGCAGCGCATGCGGGAGTCCGTGACGTACCAGATGATCGTGAACGAGGGCATCGAGCGCGGGATCGAGCAGGGCATCGAGCGCGGTGAGGTGCGCGGGGCGCGGCGAATTCTGCTCGGCCTCGGCACCCACAAGTTCGGCCCGCCGGATCCGGAGACCAGCGAGGCTCTGGAACGGATTGAGGATGTCGCGGCCCTCGAACAGCTGGCAGAGGGTGTGCTCGACGCATCATCGTGGCCAGAGCTGCTGGCGAGATCGTCCCAGTAGCCTGCTGGCGAGCGGCATGGCAGACCAGGACAGGCCGCGGCGTGCGACGACCCGTCGCTGACCGGTACAGTTCGGCGGCATGGTCACCCTCTGGATTGTCGCGGTTGCGGCGCTGGCTGTTCTGACGAGCTACGTGGTAGTCGGCCTCGCCGTTCGCCACGCTGAGAAGCTTGGCGCCATCGACGTTCCGCGCGCTGGCGAGGTGCAGGTCCGAGCGGTTCCGCGCAGCGGCGGCTACGGGATGCTGGTCGCCGTCTGGCTTGCCGTGGGGTTTGCCGTGTTCGCGCGCCCCGCTGAGATCCAGGCCGCGCCCGGCGACGACTGGAAACTGCTGGGCGTGGTGCTGGGCAGCCTGCTCGTCATCCCGCTGGCGATGATCGACGACGCCAAGCGGCTCGGAGCGGCGGCGCAGTTCGGCGGGCAGTTCGCCATCGCCGCGATACCGGTCCTGTTCGGACTTCGCATCGAGAGCATCGCCTCGCCGCTCGGCTCGGCCGTCGAGCTGCCGGCCTGGCTCGGCATCCTGCTGACCCTGCTCTGGATCGTCGGGATGATCAACGCCATCAACTTGATCGACGTAATGGACGGGCTGGCGGGTGGGATCGCGCTGATGGGCGCTGGCGTGCTCTTCTTCCGCAGCCTGATGTTCGGGCAGTACACCATCGCCGTGCTGCCGCTGGCGCTGGCCGGCGCGACTCTCGGCTTTCTGCCGCACAATTTCCACCCGGCCCGGATCTTCATGGGCACGTCCGGCTCGGTGTTGCTCGGCTACTGGCTGGCGACGATGAGCGTGATCGGCGGGGCGAAGGTCGGCACGGCGTTCGTGGTGTTGGGCGTGCCGATCCTCAACACGGCCTGGGTGATCGGGCGGCGGGCGCTGGCCGGACGGTCGCCGTTCAAGGGCGGCGACAGCGAGCTGCTTCCCCAACGACTGCACGCCCTCGGCCTGAGCCAGCTACAGAGCGTGATCCTGCTCTACGCCATCTGCGGCATCTTCGGATTGCTCAGCCTGACGTTGCACGCGCCGCTGGAAGGGCCGTACCTGACCCCCCCGATGACCAAGCTCTGGCTGAGCATCGGCATGGTGGCGGTGATGGGCGTGGTGCTAGCAACCGTCACGTACCTGAGCGTCAAGCAGCGGCAGAAGACGATCCACAAGCTGTAAGCAAGCCAACAGCCATTGGCACCACGGTGGGCGTACACTGCCCGGAGGGAACGTAACGCTCGCCGACGGCGTCGTGTCGACCAGGCGTCGGACCGCGAACGATCGCAAGACGTACACCCATGGGCCGGCCGATCCGTTACTGCTGAACGATGCATCGCCTTACTCGCCTGCTCCTGCCCGCGATCCTGGCCCTGACGGTCGTCGGGTGGCCGCTTGCTGCGCCGACGCTTGCGGCCCCACCTGAGCTGCTGTACCTTGCCTTGGGCGACTCCGTACCCTCTGGCGCAGACCTGTCTGACGGGATCGGGTATCCGTACCGGCTCGGGCAGCGCCTGGCCGACGCCAGCGGCCGGCCGGTCCGCCTGCTGAACCGAGCGCGGGCCGGCGAGCGCAGCGACGGCGTGCTGTCGAGCCAGATGGACGATGTCCGAGCGATTCAGCCCGAGCTGGTCAGCGTGACCGTCGGCGCAAACGACTTCCTGGTTCCCGCGTTCGAGTGTGCCTCAGCCACGGTCGACAAGAACCCGCAGACGCGTTGCGACGGCATGACGCTCTTGCGCGCGGTGCCCCAGTACGAGAGCAACCTCCGCGCGATCCTTCACCGACTCTTCAGCGAGACGGGCGCGACGATCATCGTCACGACCTACTTCAATCCGTTCCCGCGCGGCTCGGCCTGCGCGCCCGGCACCACCGACGCCGCCCTGCGCTTCCTGAACAGCACCATCTCGGATGTCGCGGCCGAGTTTGCGCCACGCACGATGGTGGTCGATCTCGCGCCGCTCTTCAAGGGGCACGAGGGCCGCGAGCCGACCGGCTGGTTCTCGCAGAGTTCGCTGCGGGTCTCCTGCACGGACATCCATCCGAACGCCGACGGCCACGACGCCATCGCGACGGCGATCTGGGGCGGCCTCGCACCCCGCCTCGCCCTGGCTCCGTAGGCCCCGCTCCGCTACCAGGGCAACGCCGCCAGCCCCTCCACAGACGGCAGCGCGGCGCGGAGTTTCTTCAGGCGCGCGGCGGCCAGCATGTGCTCTTTGCGGGCGCGGCGGATCGCGCTGGAGACCTGGCGCGGCGCAGTCCCTCCCAGAATGTCGCGAGACTGAACAGAGGTGCGCGGCGTGAGCGGCGGCAGGCCGTCCGACAGCAGCGCGTGGTACTTCGCCAGCTCGCTGGCCGGCTGCCGCGTGAACGACGCGCCGAAATCGCGCACGATGGCCCCGACCACCCCGTGCGCTTCGCGGAACGGCAGGCCTGAGCGCGTCAGGTAGTCGGCCAGATCGGTGGCCAGCAGCAGCGGATCGGAGACGGCGGCGCGCAGGCCCTCAGGCCGAACCCGCAGCGTGGCGACCATCTCGGCGGCCAGTTGCAGGCAAGTCTGCACGTCGTCAACGGCCCGGAAGTACCCTTCCTTGTCCTCCTGCATGTCCTTGTTGTAGGTCATCGGCAGGCCCTTGAGGGTCACCAGCAGCTGCACCAGCGTGCCGACCGCCCTGCCTGACTTGCCACGGATCAGCTCGGCGGCGTCGGCGTTCTTCTTCTGGGGCATGATGCTGCTGCCCGTCGAGTAGGCGTCATCCATCTCGATGAAGCCGAACTCGGCGCTGCTCCAGAGCACCAGCTCCTCGCCGAGCCGCGACAGGTGCACCGCCATCAAGGCCATGATCGACAGGTGCTCGACCACAAAATCGCGGTCCGCGACGGCGTCCATGCTGTTGCCGGCCACCCGGCTGAACCCGAGCAGGCCGGCGGCGTACTGGCGATCCAGCGGGTACGGCGAGCCGGCCAGCGCGCCGGCCCCGAGCGTCAGCTCGTCCATCCGCGCGAGGCAGTCTTCCAGCCGGCTGACATCCCGCTTGAGCATCTCGGCATAGGCGAGCCAGTGATGGGCGATCAGGACCGGCTGGCCGCGCTGGACGTGGGTGTAACCAGGCAGGATCAGGCCACGGTCGCGCTCGGCCCGGTCGATGAAGGCGGCCTGGAGCGCGAGCGCAGCCGTGGTGCCGTCGCAGATGGCGGCGCGGCTCCACATCCGGAGGTCGTTGGCAACCTGGTCGTTGCGGGAGCGGGCGGTGTGCAGCCGCCCGGCCGCCGCGCCGATCATCTCGCCCAGCCGCCGCTCGACGAACGTGTGGATGTCCTCGTCGTCGGCATCGGCCGGGACGCCGCCCGCCGCGCCCAGCTCGGCGTGCAGCCTGACCAGCCCGTCGACGATGGCGCGGGCGTCTTCGGCCGGGATGATGCCCTGCCGGCCCAGCATCCGGGCGTGGGCGATGCTCCCGATGATGTCCTCTTCGTACATGCGTCGGTCAACGGGAAGCGAGTCGTTGATCGCCTTGAGGCCAGCCGCCTGGGCCTTCGTGAAGCGGTGCGAGTAGAGCGTGGCGCCGCCCGCTCCTTGCTGTGAGTCAGCCATCAGGCGTCTGAGCCTCCCTCATCGTCGGCGCGCTGGCCGGCTGCCAGGCGCATCAGTTTGTCAGTCGCGCCCGCGCCCAGCAGCAGCTGCGAGCGGGCCTGGTTGGTGACCGCCATCCCGGCGATCTTGATGAACCCGGCCGACGCCTCGCGGTCGAACTGGTCGCCCTCGCCGTAGGTGGCCAGCGCTTCGTTGTACAGCGAGTGCTCGGCCTTCCGACCGACGACCGCGCACTTCCCCTTGAACAGCTTGACCCGGACCGCGCCGTTCGCGAAGCGCTGGGTCGAGGCGACGTAGGACATCAGATCCTGGGTGTGCGCGGAAAACCAGAACCCGTTGTAGATCAGATGGGCAAGCTCGTTGGAGACGTGCTGCTTGAACCGCATCTGGTCCCGCGTGAGCGTCATCGTTTCGAGGGCGGCGTGCGCGTCGTGGAGGACGGTCGCGGCCGGGCACTCGTAGATCTCGCGCGACTTGATCCCGACGTAGCGATTCTCGACGTGGTCGATGCGTCCGACGCCGTGCGAACCGGCCAGGTCGTTGAGCCGTTCGACCAGGGCCGGCCCGTCCAACTCGTCGCCGTCAAGCGCGACCGGGATGCCGTTCCGGAACGCGATCTCGACGTAGCTTGGCTCGGCCGGCGTGTGCCGCTCGTTCATCGTCCAGGCGTACACATCCTCGGGCGGCTCGGCCCACGGATCCTCAAGAATGCCGGCCTCGATGCCCCGCCCCCAGAGGTTCTGATCGACGCTGTACGGGCTGCCGATGGTCACCGACACGGGGATCCGGTGCCTCTGGGCGTAGAGGATCACGTCCTCGCGCGTCCAGCCCCACTCCCGGACGGGGGCGAGCGTTCGAAGCTGTGGCGCCAGCGCGGCGATGGACACCTCGAAACGGATCTGGTCGTTGCCCTTGCCGCTGCACCCGTGCGCGATGGCGGTTGCGCCCTCCTGGAGCGCGTAGTCCACCATGATCTTGGCGATCAGCGGGCGGGCGAGCGCCGTGGCGAGCGGGTACTGTCCTTCGTAGATCGCGCCAGCCTGGAGGCTCGGCCAGACGAAGTAGTTGACGAAATCGGTCCTGGCGTCGTGGACGAACGCCTTCGTCGCGCCGATGCGGAGGGCCTTCTCCTGAATCGCTTCGACGTCGCGCTCGTTCCCGATGTCCACCGTGACGCAGACCACATCGACGTCGAGTGTCTCGCGCAGCCACTGGATCGCAACCGAGGTATCGAGTCCGCCCGAGTACGCGAGGATGACCCTGTCCATGCGCTGACCGCTCCCGAGCGGGAAGGATGCCGCACGGGAGCAAGCAGCGCAAGTGAGGAGCCGGGAAGAGCACGTCAGCCTGAAGAGCATGTCCTCTGAAGAGCATGTCGCCCTGAGGGCACGTCTTCTGGAGAGCATGTCATCCTGAGTGAAGTGAGCTTGCGAACGCAACGAAGGACCTCACCCGCTGTCCGTCAAGCCCGCGTCATACACCGATCCCCGTGTTCGTCGGCTCCCGCTGTCCGTCAAGCCCGCGTCAGCGGGTGAGGTCCTTCGCTTCGCTCAGGATGACAAGGGTACATCGCGCTCGTGCAATCAGCTCCGCAACTGTCTACTTGAAGTAGTACGTCTCGGGGTGCGCGATCATCGGGTTGTCCGAGACGGCGCTGTTCCACATCCGCTCGGGGACGTTCCCCAGGGTGTTCTTGACCACGCGGACGCCCTGCGAGGCCGGCGAGTTCGACACGATGCCGATCAGCCACAGCTCGTCCAGCGAGATCTTCATCGCCTCCTTGCCCATCCGGATGCGCTCGGTGTCGGGCTGGCCGGCCGCCTTCCGGTAGATGTCCATCAGCTCCTTCATCCGGGCCGGCGGCTCCTTGCCCTGCGCGCCGGCGCTCTGGAACCACACGCCGTAGAGCGGCCCAATCGGGCTGTTGGTGGTGTACGGGAAGAAGAACGGGTTGTGGCCGAAGATGTTGTCGGCACCCCACTGGGTGTCGAAGTAGATCTGTGTCTCGTTGTTCTTCAGGCGGGTGTCGGTCAAGCCGCGCTCCTGCTCCACCACGTCGCCCTGAATGCCGACCTTCTTCCAGTGCTGCGCGATCATCTCGGCGATGCGGGTGAACGGCAGGAACCCGACGTACGCTGTCATCTCGATCCGCAGCCGCTGACCGTTGTCCGTCCGCAGGCGGTACCCCTCGGCGTCCTTCTTCGTCAGGCCGAGCTTGTCCAGCAGTTCGTTCGACTTGTTGACGTCCAGCGTCGAGTGCAGCGTGCGGAACTCCGGTCCGGGCGAGAACAGCGTCTCATCGCCAGGGGCCGCCGACCCGATCTGACCCAGGCCCAGCACGAACGCCTCGTCGATCTGCGCGCGGTCGATGGCCTGCGAGAGCGCGATCCGGAAATCGCGGTTCGTCAGCCACTTCGCGACCTCGGGATCCTTCTCGTAGCTCTGGTTGCAGCAGAGGGCCACGTCCGCGCCCTGGGCCGACGGGTCCAGCCGGACGGTGTAGTTGCCCTTCTGCTGGTTCTCCAGCAGCACCGGCAGCTTGCCGATGTCGATGTGGCGGGCCTGCTCGTCGTACTCGCCGGCCACGGCGCGCAGGTTGGCGACCTCCAGGTTCTCGGCCAGCGTCATCTGGACCTTGTCGATGTACGGAAGCTGGTTCCCCTCGGTGTCCACCCAGATGCTGTACGGGTTCCGTTCGAGCGTCCAGGTCGGCGTGGTGATCGGCGTAGCCGTCTTCCAGGGCGTCAGGACCGGCAGCTCCTCGTTGCGGCAGGCGTCGTTGCGGTTCTTGAACAGGAGCACCCAGCCGTCAAACTTCATGTCCGTGGCGAGCTTGTTGACGGCGTCCTGACCGGCGTACTTCGGGTGGAACTGCTTCAGATAGTGCGCTGGCGCAAAGCCGCCCTGATTTTCACGCCCGAACCGCGCATGGTGGCCGATACCGAGCACCGCCGCCAGCACCGTCGGCAGCGCGAAGTACGGCTCCGGCGCGACAAACCTGACGGTCGTCTCGTCGCCCTTCTCGATCTTGATCGGTTTGCCGTTGATCGACATCGCGCCCATCGGCGTCGGGTTCAGATCCTTGTTCTGGTACACATCCTCGAACCAGAAGACGAAGTCGTCGGCGGTGAACGGCGTCCCGTCTGACCACTTGTGGCCCTTCCGCAGGAAGACCGTGGTGACCTTGCCGTCCTGGCTGACCTCCCAGCCCTTCGCGATGTTCGGGACCAGCTTGGTGCCGGTGTAGTCGAAGAAGAGGATCTTGTCGTTCTGCGCCGCACGATGGCCGTTGGAGGTGTCGAACGGGCCGGTGAAGCCGCGCCGCCAGGTGCCGCCGTACTTGCCAGTCTCCCGCAGCGGCTTGACCACCAGCGGCTCGGTCGGGAGGCGCTGCTCGACGGGCGGCAGCTTGCCGGCCTTGACCAGCTCCGCGAGCATCGGCGCCTCCTTGAACGCCTTGGGCGTCTGCCCGGCATCGAGGACGACCGTCGCCCCCTCGAGCTTGCCGATCAACTGTGCGCCCGGCTTCTGAGCGGCGCCACTCGGGGCGGGAGCTGCAGCGGCGGGCTTGGCCGCTTCCGCCGGCTTGGCGGCCTCAGCCGGCTTCGCGGCGGCCGGCGCGGTGGTCGGAGCCGCGGCTGCCGGCTTGGCAGCCTCAGCCGGCTTGGCCGCTTCGGTGGGCTTGGCAGCCTCGGCCGGCTTGGCCGGGGCAGCAGTCGGCGCAGGAGTTGGGGCCTGCGGCGCGCAGGCCGCTGCCAGCGGCACGGCGGCGAGCGTCACCACACCCGCGCGCAGAAAGAGACGGCGAGTAACACGGCGTCGTGTCGTCGAGACGGTCTCGGGGGACTCACGGCCACTCATGGCGTCGTGCCTTTCCTCTCTCCACCGTTGGAGAGGCGAACGCTCGGTGTCCAATGCCGGTCCTGACGGCGGCCACACTGCCGCCCCGCGTCGAGAGCGCGATTCCCTCCTACTGCTGGATCTCTATGGTGACACGGTCCGTGACCGGCAGCGCAGAAATCCGCACTACCGTCCAGTGCGGACCCAGGAACTCCCAGGCCGCCCTGATCGACTGGCCGTTGCGGCTGAGCGCCACGCGGGACGGCGGACCCGAACACCAGACCCGGACCGTCAGGTCGCGCGTGGACGGCTGGCCGGCATACCGCCCGCTCGTTGCCCCGACCTGTACCCGAGCCAGGCCTCCGTCGAAGCTGCTGCTGACCTCGGTGACGGCGCGTTCGCCCGAGCGGTACGCCTGGGACGTGCCATCGTCCTCGTAGAGGGTCAGCGCGCCGGAGCCGCCTGGGTAGGCCACCAGCGTGAGATCGTCCAGAGGGCGCTCGTCGGTGCGCTGCATGACCGGCCCGAGCGGAATGATGCTGCCGCCCCGCGCGAAGACGGGCACGGTGTCGAGCGGCGTCCGGGCGGCGATGGATTGACCTCCGTCGTACCGTTCGCCGGTCCAGAAGTCGAACCACAGGCCGGCCGGCAGGTAGACTGGCCACCAGTCTGCCCCAGCCCGCGTGAGCGGTGCGACCAGCAGGTCGGCGCCGAGCAGGTACTGGTAGCCCAGCTCCCAGACCCGAGGATCCTCCGGGTAGTGGAGCACCAGCGGACGCATCAACGGCACGCCGGTCGTGTGCGCCTCCCAGGCCAGCGCGTAGAGGTACGGCAGCAGGCGCATCCGCCACTGCATGTAGCGGCGGCAGATCGCCTCGACCTCGGGGCCGTGCGCCCAGGGGAAGTGGCGCTCAAGCTCCCAGCCGTGCGCCCTGAACAGCGGGCAGAACGCCCCGAACTGGAACCAGCGGACGTACAGCTCGCCGTCCAGGGCGTTCGGGTAAAAGCCGCCGATATCCGTGCCCCAGTACGGCACCCCGGACATCGCCAGCCCGAGCCCCAGCAGCACCTGCCCTTCAAAGGTCGTGAACGTCGTGTTGATGTCGCCGGACCAGGAGGCCGCGCCGAGCCGCTGCATGCCGGCCGCGCCGCTCCGACAGAGCATCCACGGTCGCCGGTCTGGACGGTCGCGCTCCTCGCCGTCGTGGAACGCCTTGAAGCGGTACAGGTCGAACGTGTTGTGCAGCAGGACGGCATCGCCGCGATGCATCGGCGCGGGGCCGGTCGGGCCTTCGCCGCCGTCCAGCCACCAGCCGGCCACGCCCAGGTCGATCAGGTGGCGATGCTGTTCCCACCACCAGGCGCGGGCCTCCGGGTTGGTGAAGTCGATGTAGCGCTGATCCTCCTGGTAGCGCTGTGAGCGGCGCGCCGCGTCGCCGTCTTCGCCGTCTTCGCCGGGCAGCGCTGCCGGACGGGGATAGGCCACGTCGAGCAGGAAGCCGCGCCGCTCGGCCTCGGCGAACTGTGGTGCGTCGGGGTGCAGGACCGGATACTCGTGGGTGATGACGTTGAGGTGGTGCTCCTCCTGGAGAGTCCGCATCGTCGCGGCGGGGTCGGACCACAGCTCCTCGTGGAACTCCAGGTGGCCGACCCCCTTGTTCCAGGCCTTCGAGTGGCCGTACGTCGAGAGCAGGATCAGGGCATCGCACGGCAGTTGCTTCTCGCGCATCGTCCGGGCAACGTCGAGGATGTCCTCGGTCTTCTGGAAGAAGCGGCTCGACTGCAGGAACCCGAGCGACCACTTCGCAGGCATGGCGGGGAAGCCGGTCAGCTCGGCGTACGCGCTCAGCACGTCGGCCGGCGTCGGGCCGCCGAGAATGAAGAGGTCCAGTGACGCCACGTCCGCCTCGTAGCGGAACGAGAGGCCGCCCCGGCTGGTGGCGGTGTCGAGACGCGCCATCGCCGCCGTGTCGAAGAAGAGACCGTAGGAGCCGCCCGGTGCGACGGCCACGACGAGCGGGATGCCGAAGTCCGATCCGGGACCGTGGCCGATCTGGGTGTTCCAGAAGATGCGCGAGGTACCCAGCCGGTCAAGCTGGAAGCCGCCGCCCTGCCCGAGACCGTAGAAGTGGACGTCGTCGTCGTAGCCGAGCCGGCTGCGCTGAAAGTGGAGGCTCACCCGGCTGCGCCGAGCATCCGTCCCCTCGTCCACGATTTTCTGCCGCGCGATGCCGCCGAGCGGGTGGGTGCTGAACAGCAGCCGGCCGCCCGCGTCAGAGACGGCGATCTGGACGGCCTGCCGATCGGAGCGGTCCACGTCCACAATCAGCCGGCCGGTGCTGATACGGTCCACGTTCGCTGTCGGCGCGACCGCATCGACGGCGGGCACGGCCGGCCAGTCCTCACGCTGGACGTAGGACGCCTCCTCGACGACCGGCGGCCCGAAGAGGCGGACGCGCACCGCTCCGGGCGTGACCGCACGGACCTCGATCTCGCTGCCCAGTGTCTCCACCCGGATCACCGGGCACGTCTCTGCCATGCAGACCTCTCCTTTGAGCTGACCGGATCGGGTGACGCGTTGTCAGGCGTCGGCGTCCTCACCGCACGACGACGGCCTGGGCGCCGCATCGACGGGAAATCCACGGTGCGGATCGTCGAGACTCGGCGGTTCAGCGTCGATGCCGTGGCGGCCACAGGACGCGCGATAGACGAGATGCCCGCGCACGGCCACGCTGGCCGGCCCGGACCTGAGCTTCATGAGACGCTCAACCAGCAGGCTCGCAGCCGTGCGGCCCAGGTCGTAGGTCGGCCGCGTGACGGTAGTGAGCGCCGGCCGCAGGTAGCGCGACATCTCGCGGGCATCGAAGCCGACGAGCGCCAGGTCTTCGGGCAGCCGCGGGCCACGCGCAACAGCGGCGTCGATAGCGCCCGCCGCCATAATGTCGTTCGCCACGAAGATCGCCGTCGGCGGCTCCGGGCCGTCGAGCAGGCTGGCAGTCGCCTCGAAACCGGACTGGACGGACCAGTCTCCCCGTCGGATCAACGCATCGTCGTAGCTCAGGCCGTAGTCGGTCAGCGCCCGACGGTACCCTTCAAGGCGGTCGCCGCTCGCCTGCCAGGCGGACGGCCCGGCGATGTAGGCGATCCGCCGGTGCCCGTGCCCGATCAGGTGCTCGGTGGCGATGTAGCCGCCGAAGATGTCGTCCGGCCCCACGAAGCAGGCGCCGGCCTCCGGCGGCAAGCGGCGATTGACAAAGACGGCGGGCAGACGGGCCGCCTCGACCTCCTCAGGGAGCCGGTCCATCGGGTGGTTGCTCACGTCCACGACGATCAACCCGTCAACCGACCGCTCCAGCAGCATCCCCAGGCCGACACGCTCCTGCTCCGGGCTGCTGACGCTGCTCAGCAGCATCTGGTAGCCACACCGACTCAGCTCGTCGTGGATGCCGCGCATCGCCTGCGAGCCGAACTCGGTCGCGACCTCCTGCACGACGACCCCGACGACCTTCGTCCGGCGCGAGCGCAGCGAGCGCGCCATCAGATTGGGGACGTAGTTGAGGGTCTCGGCGGCAGACCACACGCGCTCTTTGGTCTCCAGGCTGATGTCCGGGCTGTCGGCCAGGGCGCGCGAGACGGTGGCGAGCGAGACGCCCAGCTCCTTGGCGATGTCCTTCAAACCTGTCGCCATGCGCCGTTTTCCTCAAACGTTTGCGGTGACTTGCAGTCTAGTTCAGCGGGCCAGCGGCGTCAACCGAGGCACCGGGGCTGTCAGAGCGTCACTGCGACTCACGGCTCACCTGGCCGGTCACGTCCTCCCTCGCGTGGCTTGCCGACATCCCTGGCCGGCTCGTACGGTGTCCACACCGAGGCTGAACGAGACGATGCCCGAACCAACCGTCGACCACTCACCACTGACCACTGACCACTGCCGTGGGGTAGCCTGATGAACGATCTGAGCGCGGCCATCGCCGCCGTCCGCGACCAGTTGATCGCCGACCGACGCCATTTTCACGCCCACCCGGAGCTGGCGTTTCAGGAGCATGAGACGGCGGCCTACGTCGCTGCCCGGCTGCGCCACCTGGGCATCGCGATGCGCACTGGCGTCGGCAAGACCGGGGTGGTCGGCGTGATCCGAGGCGGCAAGCCAGGAAAGGCCGTGCTGCTGCGGGCAGACATGGACGCGCTGCCGATCCACGAGACCGGCGAGAAGCCGTACATCTCGAACCGTCCGGGCGTCATGCACGCGTGCGGCCACGACGGTCACACCGCCATCCTGCTGGCTGCGGCGGCGATCCTTCAGGAACGGCGGGAGGCGCTGCCCGGCAACGTGGTGCTGGCGTTCCAGCCGGCCGAGGAGTCGCCGCCGGGCGGGGCACAGGGGATGATCGCGGATGGCGCGATGGACGATCCGAAGGTCGACGCGGCGTTTGGGCTGCACCTGACCTCCGCGCCGGTCGGCACGGTCGGGATGCGGGCGGGCGCGGCCATGGCCGCCGCCGACTCATTCCGCGCCGAGATCGTCGGCCTCGGCGGCCACGCCTCGCGACCTCATCAGGCCGTCGATCCGGTCCTGATCGCCGCGACCTGCGTCACGACACTGCACACCATCGTCTCGCGGGAGGTCGATCCGCTCCAGTCAGCCGTCATCACCATCGGCACCATTCAGGCGGGCACCGTGCCGAACGTGATTCCGGCCACGGCCACCATGGCCGGCAGCGTCCGCACGTTCGATCAGGGCATCCGCGAGGCACTCGCGCAGAAGATCGAGCGGACCATCGTCGGGGTCGCCCGGGCCATGGGCGGCGACGCGACGGTGGAGTACCGCTGGGGCTACCCGGTCATGCGAAACGTCGCTGACATGACCGAGTTCGTCCGGTCCGTGGCCCTGGAGGTGGTCGGCCCCGAGAAGACGCGCGACAACCCGCCGATCATGGCCTCGGAGGACGTCGGCTACTTCATCGAGCGGGCCGGATCGGGCTGCTACTTCACGGTCGGGGTACTCAACGAGGCGAAGGGGATCACGGTGACCAACCACAACCCCGGCTTCGACATCGACGAGGACGCGCTGCCCGTCGGCGTCGAGATGCTGGTGCGCGTGGCCGAGCGGTACCTGTCACGGTAACAGAGCCCCTCACCACCCGGGGCTGAAGAGGCCCTCACACCACTGCGCTGCCCGGCGTGACTATCAGCCTTGCCGACATCATGCGCCTCTGCACGGGCAAGGGACGGACAGTCTCGGCCAGCCAGCTGCCGCAACCTCGTGCAAAACGTGCAACATGCAATGTCACCCTGAGCGAAGCGAAGGACCTCACCCGCTGTCCGTCAAGCCCGCGTCAGTGGGTGAGGTCCTTCGTTTCGCTCGCAGGCTGACTTCACTCAGGATGACAGTGAAGGATAAGAGCGGCACGGCGAGAGCGCCGCTCGTGAACGTCGAGCCAGCGAAAACGTCCCCTGGGCAGCGCTACCTGAGCCGCCCGAGCGGGATCTCGGACGGGGCCGAGCGACCCTGGCCGTCGTCCCAGCCGACGACAAGCCGGGCGCTCTCCGCGTCACCGCTGGGGAACCGCAGCCGCTCAAGCACGATCTGACCGGGCTGCCAGAGGTCGGTGGGCCAGAGATCGTCGAGGACCGAGCCTCGCTCCGTCAGCGTCTGCGGGCCGCCCGGGCCGTTCAAGATCACCTGCGCCGTCCGCGTCAGCCGACCGACCTTCGCCGTGCCCTGCCAGTGGAGCGTCAGCTCCAGCGTGTCGCCAGCGACGCGGCGGTCGTAGCCGTGCAGCCGCACGCCACCCACGTCCCGGTCGAGTACCTGCGACGGCTCTGGCGGACGGTCCAGCAGCAACATCGCCTCCGGGCCGGCCAGCCAGATCGCGTAGGGACGGCTGGCGCGGAGCGGACTCTGCCGCCCGACAAGCGCCTCCCAGGTGCCATCGTTGGAGAGGTCCAGCAGGTACGCTCCAGGGCGGCGCTCGGGCGGCCAGAGCTTGCCGGCGTAGCTGGGCGGGAAGACGTACACCTCGGCGCGGTCGGCGACGCTGCCCAGGGCGCGGCGGCTGGAGACGGTCGAGACGCCGGCCGGCAGCCGCTCGACAAGGTAGGCGTGCTGCTCGGCCCGGTCAGACCAGGCGAGGTCATTGGGATCGTAGTCGCCGCCGAGCGGCAGGTTGCTGTCGAGCAGATAGCAGGAGAGCGTCCCGGCGATCAGCGCCGCCACGCCGGCCGCTCTGAGCCAGCGTCCTCGCAACAACGAGAAGCCGACGACCGCCGAGAGCCAGATCGTCGGCAGCAATGGCGACGACCAGTGTCGGCGGAATCGTTCGCCCTTGTCGGCCAGCAAGAGCGTTGCCGCCTGCGGAGCGTCGATGATCAGGACGTGCGGCGCCAGCAGTGGCAGCCCGCCCGTCGGCGCGATCAGCCAGCGAATGGCGCGGGGCGTGCGGACCAGGGCAAGGTCGAGCAAAGTCTCGGCCGGGTGCTGCCGCAGTTGCGCGAAGTGATCCACCGACCGATTCTCGCCCGACGATGGCAGGGTGGATGGCTCGTGGAAGCGGGGCATCGCGACCATCGCCACCAGTCCCAGCCAGAGCAGCGAGAACGCCGCGAGCGCCAGCCCGATCCGACGCTGACCACGCCGCAGCGCCAGGAAGATGCCCAGCCCGAGCACGGCAAGCCCGGCCTCCTCCTCCATCGGGATGGCCAGGAGGGCCAGGGCAACTCCGGGCCGTATCCGATCCGTCAGGAAGAAGTAGGCCGCGAAGCTGAGCGGCAGGGCGGTCCAGGCAATCGGGTAGAAGGCGTCGAAGGCGACCTCGGTGACGGTCGGCATCAGGAAGTAGCCGGCCACGAAGAGGGTTGGCAGGCAGACTCCGCCGAGCCTGCGACGGGCCAGCAGGTAGATCGGCGTGGCCGCCAGCGCGAGCACCGTCGTCTGGGCCACGAACAGCCAGCGCGGATCGGGCTTCAGCGCGTAGAGCGGCCCGAGCACCGGCAGCAGCAGCGCGAGATGCTCGGCGAGATGTACCCGGTTCGATTCGAGCAGCGTGGTCAGGAACGGGCGGCCGTGGCCCGCGCCCCAGAGCATCTGCAGGTACACGCCGATGTCGCGCGAGGTGCTGTTGAACGTCTGGATCTCAAGAATCGAGTTGGCCGAGGCGTACCCGATCCAGACCAGCGCGATCAGGATCGACGGGAGCGCCGGCGCGCAGGCCGAGCGCCACCGCGGCGTGCGCTCGACGACCGAGCCGGCATCGGCGACGCCAGCATCGTGCGCGGTGGAGAGGGCAGGCTGAACGGCGATGGCACCAGCTCGATAGGGGCAATCTGGGCCGCGCGTCGGCTGCCCCTGGCGGCCGAGACCGGACGGCCAGCCCACCCGGAACGGTACGGAGTGCGGCCGCCGGGCGTCAAGGACGGTGAATATGCAAAGATTTCGCCAGAGGGCTTTACAGTTTTCACTGCCCTCGCTATACTGCGCGCCGTGACGCCCACGCACGACGAGTTGGGGAAGTCGGTGCGCGGGCGGTCTGTGGCGACCGCACGCACGGTCCATGACGCGACCGGCGAAGGCGGCAGATCCATATGGGAGGGCGTCAGACGTGAGCTTCGCTGACAAGACGCTGACCTGCCGAGACTGTGCCAATTCGTTCGTGTTTTCTTCGGGGGAGCAGGCGTTCTTTGCCGAGCGCGGACTACTGAACCAGCCGCAGCGCTGCCACCAGTGTCGTGCCAATCGTCGCCGCGAGCGCCAGGGCGAAGCGCCGCGAGAGCTGCACCAGGTGCCGTGCGCCGAGTGCGGCTCGATCGCACTCGTGCCATTCCTCCCGAGGCTGGACCGGCCGGTCTACTGCAGCACCTGTTTCGACAAGGTGCGCCCGATGGCCCAGGTCTGAACGGCCCAGATCTGAGCAGACAAGTACGGGACGCCCGACGATTGGCGGATGCCGTGGAACGGGTGCTGGACGGCACGGTGGCGGACGTGAACAGCCGGCTCGCCATCATGCTGGCGGCCGAGCGCCTGCGCCGGCACGGCCTACCGGCCTCGTCCTGGCACTCGACCAGGACAATGCTGATACGGGCTATCCGTCATCCCGAGTGAAGCGACCCATTCGGCAAGCTCAGGGCAAGCATCCGGAGCGACGTCGAGGGATCTTCCCCAATAGACCTCCCTTGCGTCCGAGGAAGATCCCTCCGCTCCGCCCGTGCCTCGCTTCAGTCGGGATGACAATCCCCTCAAGTCCAGCGTGGCGCAGTGGTGGCAGTGCCGGCGGCATTTCGTCGCGGCGCGGCCGCGGCCGGTACACTCGTCAGACCGAGGTGCCGCCGATGTCCGCTCACGCCGACCAGCCCACGCCCGCCAACCACCCGGACGCCAGGGGCGACGCGAGCATCGTGGCCCACGATCTGACGAAGGTGTACCGCGTCCAGCGCAAGCCGCCGGGCCTGCTCGCCTCGGTCAGGGCGGTCTTCTCGCGGACGTACAGCGACGTGCGGGCGGTGGACGGCGTCAGCCTGACCATTCAGCGTGGCGAGCTGGTCGGGTTTCTCGGGCCGAACGGGGCCGGCAAGACCACCACGCTCAAGATGATGGCCGGCCTGCTGGAGCCGACCGGCGGGACGGTCCGTGTGCTCGGCCACGAGCCGTTCAAGCGCGAGCATCAGTTTCAGCGCCGGTTCGCGCTGATCCTCGGCCAGAAGAATCAGCTGTGGTGGGATCTGCCAGCATCTGAGTCGTTCCTGCTCAACAAGGAGATCTACGGCGTGCCCGACGCCGAGTACCGCCGCACCCTGGATGAGCTGTCCGACCTGCTGGACTTGCGCCCGCTGCTGGATGTCCAGGTACGCAAGCTCTCGCTGGGCGAGCGGATGAAATGCGAGCTGGCAGCGGCCCTGCTGCACCGTCCCGACGTGCTGTTCCTGGATGAGCCGACCATTGGGCTGGACGTGGTGATGCAGCAGAAGATCCGCCAGTTCATCGGCGAGTATCAGCGGAAGAACCGTGCCACCATCCTGCTGACCAGTCACTACATGGACGATGTGAAAGCGCTCTGTGAGCGGGTGGTGGTGATCGACCAGGGGCGGGTGATCTACGACGGCGCACTGCGCGAGCTGACCCGTCGATTCGGCGACGTGCGGCTGTTGACGCTGGACCTTGAGGCCGCCGTCACCCGCGAGACGCTGGTGTCGCTCACGGCCGGCGGCGAGATCGTCCACTGGGAGCCGAACAAGGTGTCGGTGCGGGTGCCGCGCGAGGCGGTAACGGCGACGGCGGCACGGCTGCTGGCGAGCCTCCAGGTCCGTGACCTCGCGATCCAGGAGCCGGAAGTCGAGGACGTGATCCGCAGCCTCTTCAGCGGCGAGCTGCGTGAGCCGAATTCGGCAGCGTCGATTGCAGCCGGGCCGCTCCCCACCGCTGTGAGCTGACGATGCGGCTGTACCTCGTCCTGGCCCGCATGGCCGTGGCCGACGCGATCCAGTATCGCGTTGAATCGTCGATCTACTTCCTGTACGAGATTCTGCCGCCGGTCATGATGGCCTTCATGTGGCTGGCGGCCTACGAGAGCCAGTCCACGGTGGCCGGCTTCACCCTGGGCGAGATGCTGGCCTACACTCTGGGCGTCATGGCCTTGCGCGGCACCGTCAGCGTCCACGTCGAGTGGGCGCTCGACCACGAGATCCGCCAGGGGCTGCTCTCGACCCACCTGATGCGCCCGATGAACTACTGGGCCTACCTGCTGGTGGACGCGCTGGCGTGGCGCTCGATCCGCATGGCGCTGTCGATCCCGCTGCTGCTCGGATCGGTGGTGCTGCTTGGGCCGTGGCTCGGGGAAGTCGCCATCGCCTGGGATCGCCTGCCGGCGCTCCTGGTCAGCGTGGTGCTGGCGTTTGTCGTGTGCTTCTTCCTGAAGCTGTGCGTCGGCTTCATCGGCTTCTGGACGAACGATATCGTCGGGATCACCACGCTGTACGAGGTCGTGGCAAGCGTCCTGGGCGGCATCCTGATCCCCATCGCGCTCCTCCCCGAGTGGGCGCAGACCGTGGCGCGGCTGCTGCCGATCCAGGCGATCTACGCCACGCCGCTGGCGATCATGCTCGGCAAGAGCGAGGGCGCCGATCCGCTGACCGGCATCCTGCTGCAACTCGGATGGATCGTCGTGCTGTGGGGACTGGCGACGGTGCTCTGGCGGGCCGGCCTGCGCCAGTACGAGTCGGTCGGCGGGTAGCCCGTGGGGACAGCCGCCCACCGCTACTGGCGCGTCTACTGGGCCTGCCTTCGCAACTGCCTCGCCCGAGAGCTGGAGTTCCGCAGCAGCTTCGCGTTCAGCGCCGGCTCGACGGTTCTCTGGGCCGTCTTCTCGATGCTGTTGGCCGGACTGGTCTTCTCGAATGTGCGCGAGGTGGCCGGCTGGGACCTCAACCGCATGTTCGTGCTGACAGGCTCGTTCCTGATCGTGGAAGGCCTCAGCTCGGCGCTGTTCGAGAAGAACATGCAGCGGCTCTCGGACATGGTCAACAAGGGAGAGCTGGACTTCGTGCTGATCCGGCCGATCTCCAGCCAGTTCCTGGTGTCCATACGTTACGTCGACTTCGGCGACCTCCCGACCGCCCTGGTGGGCATCGGCTACGTTGTCGTCGGCGTGGGACGGCTCGGGATCACGCCGGGGCCGCTGGAGATCGCGGCCTACCTGCTGATGCTGGCGTCGGCCTTGCTCGCGCTGTACGCACTGTGGTTCATGGCGGTCACGCTGGTGCTCTGGACGGGCCGGATCAACAACATCTCGGCGGTGATGCCGCCGTTCATCTCGATGGCCCGCATGCCGAGCGATATCTACCGTGGCCTGGCAAAGCCACTGCTGACCTACGGGCTGCCCATCGCCGCCATCGCGACGCTGCCGGCCAAGGCCCTGCTCGGGGTGCTGGAGCCGACGGCCCTGCCGTACCAGGTGGCGCTGACGCTGGCGCTGCTGTGGCTGTCGAGTCGCTTCTGGCGCTACTCGCTTCGGCGGTACACCAGCGCCAGCAGCTAGTGGCCTGTCAGTCGTGAACAACCGGGTCGCGTCACTCGACGCCTCCCCCGTCATCCCGAGCGGAGTGAGGCTGCTCCCTCCCCCGTCATCCCGAGCGACGTGAGCGTGCGAACGCAGTCGAGGGATCTTCCTCGTCAGTCGTCCGTCACCCTGGGACGATCCCGCCACTCCGCTCGTGCCTCGCCGCGGTCGGGATGACGGACGGGAGGGCGTTTCTCGCCGCGGTCGGGATGACGGTGCGGGCAGGTTCCTCGCCGCGGTCGGGATGACGATGGGCACCGAGCGACCCTGCGATTCACGCCTGCCGAGCCACTCGCCCGCGAACTGCTCGATCAGAGATCAGAGATCAGAGATCAGAGATCAGAGATCAGAGATCAGAGATCAGAGATCAGAGATCAGGAGCATACTCACAGATCGTCGCCCGCTGGCATACATGCGATTCCCATTGTCATCCTGAGCGCAGCGAAGGACCTCACCCGCTGACCGTCACCATTCGCGTCAGGGGGTGGGGTCCTTCGCTTCGCCAGGGCGATTGCCTGTTCGTTGGTGTTCCCAGACCGTCGTACGACGCGCAGTCGGCGGGTTGATGACCTTTGACGAATTCCTGCGGTCATAGCCCCTCACACCCCGATCTGACGCGCGGACTCCGCGGTTATGTCGTCAAACGCCATCAAGCCCCGACGACGCTGCACGACCCGCCCAACCCGCAATCGCCCTGTTCACGTCGCTCGTGGCTACCGGGCGGCGGGCAGCACTCCCGAGCGCACGGCAGGCAGCTTCTTCTTCGGGTAGCCAGCCGCGAACCTCAGCGGCAAGGCGCCCGACTTCGGCGGCGGCAGACGACGGAGAGTCCATCGAGTCGCGGACATCGCGCATTCCTCCAGGTCGAGCGCCGACGCACGTTGGACGCGATCCACGTCTGCGCGCTGTCGCCGGCCCCACCCGAGTTCTACGGGTGGGCGTCGCCGCCGCTCACTGGCACGGAACACAACGGTCTGGAGCCATCGGTTGTGCGCCGCGCACAACTGGCCTGCGCCTTGTCCCTGGTCTGCGCCTTGTCCGAGGTGGTCACGGCCCAGACCGTGACCTGCGCCTGGCGACAGGAGAGCGTCAGATGGTGCCGTCAGCATCGACGGCCAGCCCCTCCGGGTGGTTGAGCTGAGGATCGGCGACGATGCCGTAGAAGAAGACGTCGGACTGGTCACGCGGGATCGGCGGCTCGGACTGCTGGCGCATGGGGACACCTCCGGGCAGCGTCGCTCAGATGAGGGAGCGCGGTCAGCGTCTCCCGTGACGGGCGTCAGGACGCAACGGGAGCACGCTCGTCGGCCGTCTTCGCGGTGGCACGCGCCACAGACGGCAGCGCCGACAGGCCCAGCGCCACCAGATAGGCCACCGCGTTGGTGACGAAAACGGCCGCCAGACTGACGCCGCCAATCGCCCCGGCGGCGATGGGGGCGAGCGCGCCGCCAAGCTGGCCGCAGCTTGACAGCGTCGAGAGCGTCAGGCCCGACCGCGAGGCCGGCGCGAGCGTCGCTCCGAGGGTGTAGGCGAGGCTCATGCTGCCGCCGGCCAGCAACCCCAGCCCGATCCGCAGCAGCGCGACCTCACCCCAGCCGCCGACGAACGAGATCAACCCCGAGAACAGCGCGCCACCGGCCAGCGCCAGCATCAGCAGCTTTCGGGTATTCCCGGGCCGTGCCCACTTGCCGTACAGCACCGAGGAGCCGGCCGCCGCGATAGCGCCCGCCGCGACGACGAAGCCGGTGATCGTCGCGAGCTGACTGGCCGGCGTGTCGAGCTTCAGCAGGTAGAGCGGGATGACTGGCGTCAGCGCACGATCCGTGAAGCGCGTCAGGAAGAGGATGGCGAGGGCCGCACCGAAGCCGGGCAGTGCCAGCAGCGAGAAGAACGAGCCGCGCTCGCCGTCATCCACTTTCTCCGCGCCGCTCGTCCCCTTCCTGACCGGCTCGCCGTAGCTGTTCTCCTGCACCATGAAGTAGAGCAGCGCGGCCGGGGCCAGCAGCAGCACGCCCGTCAGCATGAAGTTGAACCGCAGGCCGTAGGTGTCGGAGAGGACGCCCCCGATGGTCGGGCCAATGGCGAGCGGCAGGAACGTCGCCGCCTGCACCAGCCCGATAGCATGGGCCATCTTGTCGCGTGGGCCGATGGCGATCGCCAGGGCCATCGCCATCGGGGTGAAGCCGGCGAAGATGCCCATGACGACCCGCAGGCCGACCAGCGTATAGATGTCGGTCACGAACGCGATGGCGACCTGGAGCACGCCGATCATCACCAGGGCGCGCAGCACCATCGGCTTGCGCCCGTACTTGTCGGCCAGGGAGCCCCAGAACGGCCCCATGATCGAGCCCATCAGCGGCCCAATCCCGACGATCACGCCCGACCAGAACGAGGCCTCGTCAAGGTCGGTGATGCCAAGCTCGAAGACGTAGAGCGGGATGAACGGCTGGGTCAGGTCGAACGCGATGTGCGCGAGCGCCACCGTGAGGACGACGATGTACTGGTTGCGCTGCCACGGTTCGAGCGGCCCGAGCGTCGGGCGACGAAGCGGCCAGAAGGCCAAGAGAGACTGCCCCGGTGCAAATTCTCACCCGGCGGCCAGCGGCGAGTGAGTGACACGGGAGAGGAAAGCAGAAACGGCCGGCCGAATCAAGCCGATGCAGCCGGCCGCGGGCAGGGCCACACCCCTCGCCCCGAAACCCGAAACCCGAAACCCGAAGTGTCTACTTCCCGGACTTGATCAGGTCGGCGGCCTTCTCCGCGATCATCACGATGGTCGTGTGGGTGTTGGCGGCCGGGATCGACGGCATCACCGAGCCGTCCACGACCCGCACGCCGTCCACTCCGCGCACCTTCAGCGACGGGTCCACCACCGCCAGGCTGTCGACGCCCATCTTGCACGAGCCGACAAAGTGGTAGTACGACCCGACGTTGTTGGTCACCCAGTCACGCAGATCGGCGTCCGAGGCCACGCTCGGTCCTGGCGCGACCTCCTGCATGCCCCACGCCTTGAAGGCGTTGCTGGCGTAGATCTCGCGGCCGATCTTCACCATCTGGACCATCCGGTCCACATCCCAGGACTCGGCGAAGTAGTTCGCATCGACGTTCGGGTAGACGGACGGATCGCTGCCGCGGAGGGTGATCGCCCCGCGCGAGAGCGGCTGCACCAGCCCGGGCAGCGTCAGCACGACGTGTGGGTCCACCAGCTGCGTGGCCGACTTGACGGGCTGACCGGTCTGCACTCGCTTCACGACGTTCTCGAAGAATGCCTGCCCGAACGGCGCGCGGTGCACGAGGCAGATCTCAAGGTCGGGCACCGGCATGCCCTGGACGGACGGCCAGAACAGCCCGACCTCCGTCATGTTGCCCCGCGGGTCCGGGCCGGGCCTGTCCATCATCCCGATGGGGCCGATCAGCAGCGGGTGATCGTGGAAGTTCTTGCCGACGCCCGGCAACTCGACGTTGACCCCGATGCCGACCTCCTTCAGGTGAGCCGGGTCGCCGATACCCGAGAGCATCAGCAGCTTGGGCGACTCAATCGCGCCGCACGCCACCACCACCTCGCGCTCAGCCCGCACGATCTGCGTCTGCCCGTCCGCGACGTACTGGACGCCGACGCACTTCCCGTTCTCGATGACGAGGCCGGTCGCGAGCGCGCCGGTCCGCACCGTGACGTTGCCCCGCGCCAGGGCCGGCAGCAGATACGAGGTCAGGACGCCGCCCCGCTGGCCGTCCTTCATGTCGAGGTGGTGCCAGCCGGCCCCGAACAGCGAGGCGTTGAAGTCGTCGATCAGCGGGTAGCCCAGCTCGACGCAGGCATCCAGCCAGCTCTGGGAGACCGGGTTGCCGGTGTCCTTCGCATTGACGACGGTGATGGGACCGCCCTTGCCGGCCGTCGGGTTGGTATCGTCGAGCTGGTTCTCCAGCTTCTGGTAGTACGGCAGCGTCTCCTGATAGCTCCAACCGGTCGCGCCGTGGTAGGCCCAGCTATCGAGGTCTGCCGGCCGGGCGCGGACGTGCATCATGTGGTAGACCATCGAGCTGCCGCCGGTGCCGCGCCCGGCCGCCGAGTAGACCTGCCGGCCGGCCAGTCCGGGCTGCGGCACGCCGTTGTAGGCCCAGTCCAGCTCGGTCAGCAGCAGCTCGTTCCAGCGAAACGGCGACTGGATCGCCGGCGACATCGCGCTCTCAATGGCCTTGCCGCCGGCTTCGAGCACCAGGATCTTGACGTCCGGATCCTCACCCAGGCGATAGGCCAGCGTCGAGCCACCCGGCCCCGAGCCGACGATCACATAGTCGAAGCTGTTCGCGTCTGCCACGGTTGCTCTCCTCCATCAAGCCGGCTGGTCGAGGCCAGGCTCCATCAGAAATCCCGATTGGTCGAACGCCCGGTAGCGTCGCCCGCCGCGGACGGCGGACGGACCGGCTAGGACGCCAGCAGCGCAGCCAGTTCCGCCTCGACGGCCTTCACGTCGTCGCCGCTGAGCTGAAAGGTCGCAAGGTGCCCGTAGATGCTGTCGATCTGGGCGAAACTGGCCCCGCGGATCTTCGCGGCGTCAGCCTTGCCCTCGTCCGGCGGGAACATCGGGTCGCCGGTGAAGGCGATGACCTTCGTCTTCGCCGTGATCCTCGCCAGCGCCTCGGTCAGGTCGCCGCCGTGGCAGGGGTCAGCCGCCCGCGCCTTGCGCGCCTGCACGATCAGGTCGTTCGGATCCTGGGGCAGCCAGAACGCCTCCCAGAACCGCGAGATGAAGTCGTCCAGCGAGGAGAACCCGAGGTTCCGCCACAGCTCATCGCGGTAGAAGCCGTGCGGCGGCAGCGTCAAAGCCGTCCCGTGGGCCTGCCGTCGCAAGCCGGCATGCATCAGGCTCTTGTCGGCGTAGAACCCTCGGTCGTAGGCCGGGTCCGACGTGTGGGGCTCCTCGATCAGCGTGAACAGCCAGAGGCGGGTCCACGGGGACGGCTTCGGCGCGGTGGCGATGGCGGCCACCCGCCTGACCATCGACGCGTAGCGGACGGCCCACTCGTAGGTCTGGAGGCCGCCGGTTGACCAGCCGAGCACTAGTTGCAGTTCGCTGATCCCGAACTGCTCGGTGACCAGCTTGTGCTGCGCGATCACGTCGTCCGCGAACTGGCAGGCCGGGAACGCCCCACGGTCGAACGGCGGCGGCGCGTTGCTGGGCGAGGTCGAGACGCCGTTGCCGAACTGGCCCGGCAGAATGAAGAAGTACTTGCTCGGGTCGAGCGCCCGCCCTTCGCCGATCCACGCGGCCAGCGCGTCGGGGCCGCCGCCGAGAAAGTGCGGGAACAGAACGGCGTTGTCTTTCGCCGGGCTGAGCGTCCCGAGCGTGGTGTACGAGAGCTTGGCGCCCGGCAGCGTGTATCCCGAGAGCAGCGGAAAGTCACCGAGGTCGAACAGCTCCATCGTGGCTCCTCCTCAAGGCTGGGTCGACCTACGCTACGGCCGCTTCGATCTCGTCCTTGGTCAGGGCGGGGAGCAGGTCGAGCACGAGGTACTCGAAGTAGTACTGGCCCCACATCGTCTGCCAGAGCGGGAAGCGCTGGTCGAACGGCTCGCCGCGCCGGGCCGCCAGCTTGACTTCCAGGCCCCAGATCAGCGGATCAAAGTCGGCGTCGGTGAACGGGTAGCCCAGCTCGCTGGCCACCGACATCACCTCGTCCTTGTTCATGGTCTTGAGGCTGTTGAGCAAATCCTTCTCGGAGGCCGGTCCGCGCATGAAGCTGATGACGTTGCGCTTGCTCATCAGGCCCACCCGCCCCTTCCGATCAGATCGCGCAGCTCGGACTCGGAATGGCGGCGGATCACATGTTCGACGAGGTAGCCGAGATGGCGGCGGCCCCACATGCGACGCCACAGGTGGCTGGTCTCGTCGAACTGCTCCTGATCTTTGCTCAAGATCACGCTGGCTTCGAGCTTGCCGGCCACATCCGCGAGGTCATCAGCCGAGAAGACGTAGCCGTCATTCTTGGCATGAAAGAGCACCTGCGAGAGGTTCCGGCCTTCATAGCGGGCGAGCATGCTGGGGCTGCAGTTGAGCGCCAACATGAAGTCGAGAGCACGTGCCTGGGACATGCGTCACCTTTCCAGTGGGAGACGTGGCGCCCGGCCCGCCGTGTGCGGGCTAGGCCGGGCGGACGAGAGGCGCACTACGCGGTGGCGCGGATCAGGTCGGCGGCCTTCTCGGCCAGCATCATGATCGCGGCGTTCGGGTTGCCATTCACGAGCTTCGGCAGGGACGACGCATCCACGACGCGCAGCCCGTCCAGGCCGTAGACCTTGAACTGGGAGTCCAACACGGCGTCCGGCCCGCTGCCCATGCGGCAGGTACAGGCCGGATGCCAGACGGTGCTGGCGCTCTTGCGGATGTACGCGCGGAGACCGTTGCTGCTGGTCACGTCTGGCCCGGGCGCCAGTTCCCGGCCGCGCAGCTTGCTGAACGCGCTGGTCTGGACCAGCTCACGGGCGTAGCGGATGCCGTACTCGAAGACGGCCACGTCCTCCTCACGGGTCAGGTACCGCGGATCGACCTTCGCCAGGGCCGTCGGGTCCGTTGACGCGAGCGTCACGCTGCCCCGGCTGAGCGGCTGCGCGACAATCGGCGCGAAGGTGAAGCCCGGACCGTCCGTCATGTACTCCGGCGCGACAAACTGGACCGGCCCGAAGAAGTACTGCAGGTCCGGCGAGGCGTCTCGCGAGTTGACACCGGTGTAGGTGAACAGCGCCGCCTCGGCCAGCATCTCCGGCGGGTTCAGCGGCTCGGTGCACTCGTAGGCCACGCCGAGCAGCAGGTGATCCTGGAGGTTCTGTCCAACGCCCGGCAGATCCTGCACGACCGAGATGCCGACGCTCCGCAGATGGTCGGCCGGCCCGATCCCCGAGAGCATCAACAGCTTCGGCGACTCGAACGCGCCGGCCGCCACGATGACCTCGCGGTTGGCACTGACCGACTGGACACCGTCCGCCGTGGCGATCTCGACGCCCGTCGCCTTCGTGCCGTCCAGCAGCAGCCGGGTGGCGCGAGCGCCGGTGACCAGCTTCAAGTTGGGCCGTTCGAGGTTCGGCGTCACAAACGCCGAGGATGCTGTCACCCGGACGCCGTCTGGCGTGCGCGTTGACTGGTAGAAGCTCGCACCGGCGTCCTGGTGTGCGCCGTTGTAGTCGTTGCCCTTGAACGTCGCGCCCAGCTCGGCGGCAGCCTCGATGAACGCGTGCCCGACCGACGACGGGGCCAGGTAGTCGATGATCGAGAGCGGGCCGTCGGTGCCGTGATAGTCCGATGGCGCACCGTGGAACTGCTCGGACTTCTTGAAGAAGGGCAGCACCTCGTCGTAGCTGAGGCCCTCAACACCCAGCGACGCCCAGCTGTCGAAGTCGCGCCGGTTGCCCCGCACGTAGATCATCGCGTTGACGGCGCTCGATCCACCCAGCACCTTGCCGCGCGCGATGTCGATGCCGCGACCGTCCAGGCCGGGCTGAGGCGCGGTGGCGTAGCCCCAGTTCTCCGCACCCTTCGGATCCCAGAGGCTGAACATCGAGGTCAGCGGCTTCTCGTAGATGGCGGGGTTGCTGTCCATGCCGCCAAATTCGAGCAGCAGCACCGAGACGCTCGGGTCTTCGCTCAAGCGTCCGGCCAGGATCGAACCGGCCGTTCCAGAACCGACAATCACGTAGTCGGCGCGATACTCAGGCATGCCCACATTCCTTCCGTTGATGGCGGTGCGTGCAATCTGGCCATTCGAAGCGAACCCGCGCGAACGGTCGCTGAGCGGGATGCTTCTGGGGTCGTGCGTCCTTGCACGACGCGGTATGCGATGCCGCTCGTCAGCGCATCGGGTGCTGTTTCACAAAGGCGTGAACGGCCTCGGCCACGGCGACCGGGTTCATGCTCTGCATGCCGTGGGTGGCGCCCTGAATCCCGGCGCGATGGGCGTGTGGCAGCCAGTTCATCAGGAAGCGCTGCGTCTCGCGGAAGCCCGGCATGGCCGCTTCGCTGTCGAGGCCCATCACGGCCAGCACCGGCATGGTTGGCTTCTGCTTGACCTGCTCGTCGGCCTTCGACATCCGGAAGCCCCACTGGGAGACCGCGGGGAAGTCCACCTCGAAGGTCGTCTCGATGCTCTCGGCCACGCGATCCCAGACGTTCAGCGGCCCGGTCATCTCGACGGCGCTCAGGAAGCGCGGGCCGCAGACAGCCTCCATGTAACGAAGGCCGGCCCCGAGCTTGTCGCCCTGTTGATACAGCTCCATCGCGCTCATGTAGGCGTCGATGTTCGCCTTGACGGCGTCCTCGGCCTCGCGAGGCAGGTACGGCTCCAGCAGCGTCGCGGTGTGTGCGCGCTCGGGATAGGAGAGCATGAACTGGAAGCCCAGGACGCCGCCGAACGAAAACGCCAGGATGTGGGCCTTCTCGATGCCCAGGTGATCGAGCAGCTGCTTCGCGTGCTCGGCACCCTCTTCGATGCTGAGCGTCGGCTTCTCCAGGGTGCTGCCGTTGTAGCCGGCCCGGTAGTAGGAGATCAGCTGATACTCTTCGAAGAGCGGCGGGTAGAACTTCAACGGGGTGATCAGACTGTCGGCAATACTCGTCCCATGGATGCAGAGGATCGGCTCGCCTTCGCCGAGGACGGCGTAGCGCAGCTCGGCGTTGCTGACCTTCGCCCGCCGATCGTGGTCAACGTTCCACTCACGCCCGAGATACAGCGCGTGTCGATCCATCCACCCACTCCTTCGCTCCGCGCGACGCTGGCGAGCCCTCCACGGCCCGACCACATCGAAAGAACGAAGATTTCGCCGCAGACGTGCCGGGCAATTTCAGGAGATGGTGTCTGGGTCGGCGGCCAGCCTGGACACGGAAGCGCCCCCGCGCCTGACGATCAGGCGCGGGGGCGCGTGGTTCGGCGCGGCGGTCTGCTCGCGCCGCGCGGGCTGGCTGCCTACCAGCCGCGCTCTTCGAGCAGCTTCTCGATCTGATCGATTTTCAGGCCGGCCAGCTCCGCGAGATCGCCGCCGGCCTCCAGCCAGCGACGGACGCCCGGCGCGCGATCCTCCGAGTCGCGGGAGATCTGATACAGCTCCTCGGCCCGCTCAGCCGACATGATGATGATGCCGTTGTCGTCGGCCACCACCAGGTCGCCAGGGTTGCAGATCACGCCGCCGACGCTGACTGGCACCTGCAGCGCGCCCTCGGGTCGATCCAGACGGTGGCCGATGCGCGCCACCACCGCCCGCGCCCAGGTCGGCATCTGCTGGGCACGGATCTCTGCCCAGTCCGTGGCCGAGCCCTCGATGATCACGCCGACGCAGCCCTTCATCTTGGCCGCCAGCGAGGTCATCTCCCCCCAGCAGGACACCTGATCGTCGCCATCCTGGTCGATGATGAGCACGTCACCCGGCTGGATCGACTGAATCGCCGGGCGGGACATCGAAGCGTCGCCGCGCGGCATGCGGACCGTCCGCGCACGCCCCACGACGGCGAGCGGCGTGAACAGCGGCTTGATCCCGGAGTCCAGGATCTCGGTGCCCGTGAAGTGACCGATAGTTGCCGGCGGGAGCGTGCGATATCGCTCAATCAACTCGTCAGAGGCTGCGCTCATGGTCGATACATCCGTTCTGGAGTGGTGATTCCGAGACACCCACACCCCTTCTCGTGGACGATGGTAGGAGTGTGGTCGGCAGGGCCGCAAACAGGCGAGGCGATCTGGCGCTCACGGAGTACCATCTCGGTGGCGGCCGCGGGGCGGCGGCCATGCTTGCCCAGGGAGACGATGGTGTCGCTGAGAATCGGGCTGATCGGTGCAGGTCGGATCGTTCCGGCCCACCTGTTCGGGTACGCCGAGCTACGCGCGGCCGGCGTGGACGACTTCCGCATCACCGCCATCTGTTCGCGCGATCCGGACCGCGCCCGGCTGCTGGTCTCGGCTGACCCGGACCGACCGCGCGCGCCCTGGCGCTACGGGGACGCCGTGGACACGCAGCCCATCGTCGTGTCCGACTTCCAGACCGACATCCAGCCGCGCCTGTTCTCGGAGGTCCAGGCGATGTTCGACTCCGGCCTGGTGGACGCCGTCGATATCACCTCAGAGGTCAGCCTGCACCATTCACAGGTGGTCGCCTGCCTGGAGGCCGGCCTGCACGCGCTGGTCGAGAAACCCCTGGCGATCACGATGCGGGCCGGACGGATGATGGTGCAGGCGGCCCACCGCGCCAACCGGCAACTGGCCGTGGCCGAGCACGCCCGCTACATCCGGCAGGCCCGGCTCGGGGCCTGGGTTGTGGGGCGGGGCGACCTCGGGACGCCGCAGCTGCTCTCCTGGCCGTCCATCGGCACACGGCTCTGGTCGCCTGACCGGTGGGTCGGAAACGCCTCCTGGCGACACCGGCGGCTGATCGGAGCGGGCGGCGTGTCGCTCGACATCGGACCACACGTCTTCCACCGCGTGCGCGCGCTCTGCGGCGAGGTCGAGACGGTCTCCGCACTGGCACGCATTCTGGAGCCGGTCCGCTACCTCCGCGACGCTGGCGGCGAGATCCTCGACACGGCCGAGGCCGACGCCGACGACGCGTTCATGGCCCTGACGACCTTTGCGAGCGGGGCCATCGGCCAGCTGTCGCACTCCTTCGCGGGACACGGCGAGCCGTTGATTCCGGCCGGTCCGGCCGTGTTCGGCTCACGCGGATCGCTGAACGGCGACCGGCTGACACTGGACGGCCAGGAGCCGACGACGCTCGACGCTCACTGGGAGCGGCACGGCGCAGCCGACGCCGCGCGCGTCTTTCCACGGGGCCAGTCGGACCCGTTCGGCCTGCTGATCGGCGACTGGCTGGCTGCGATCCGCGAGAACCGCCCTGCTGAGACCAGCGGCGACGAGTGCCTGCGCGACCTTGCCGCCAGCTTCGCCATCGTCGAATCGTCGCTGGCAGGTCGGCCCGTGACACTTGGCGACGTGCTCGACGGGACCGTAGACGCCTACCAGCGCGACCTGGACGCGCACTACGGCCTGGCCCACTGACTGCGACGGGCGGGAGGGCAGCCGGGCGTGGTCCCTTACGCACCGTGAGGAGTTGCGGACGGGGTATCCTCCCGCTGGACCATACGGCTCGGGATCGTCAGTGGCGGCCCCCCGAGCGCAGTGCAGAAGGAGGACGACCATGCGGGTTGTCGAGGTCACCGACCTGACCGGCCCCGAGGGCGTGCGGCTGGGCGAGCGGCCCGAGCCGGAGGGCGACGGCATCCTGGTCGCGGTGAAGGCCGTCGGGCTGTGCTTCCCAGACCTGTTGCGGACGCGCGGGCAGTATCAGGACAAGGCCACGCCACCCTACGTGATCGGGCAGGAGTTCGCCGGCGAGGTCGTCTCCGCACCGGCCGGCTCCGAGTACGCAGCCGGCGACCGGGTGGCCGGCATGACCGGCGGGACCGGCGCTGCTGCCGAGCGGCTCTACGCCAACGCAGCCTTGCTGACGAAGCTGCCAGACGCCCTCTCCTACGAGCAGGGCGCGGGCGCGCTCTTCAACTACCAGACGGCCATCGTGGCTATGGAGATTCGCGGGCGGGTCAAGGCTGGCGAGGTCGTACTGGTACACGGCGCGGCGGGCGGCACCGGCACGGCCGTCATCCAGATCGCCAAGGCGAACGGCGCGACGGTCATCGGCGTGGTGTCGAGCGAGGAGAAGGCCGCCGCCGCCCGCGAGGCCGGGGCAGATCACGTCGTCCGGTCGGACGGCGAGTGGAAGGACGCCGCGCTGGAGCTGACCAACGGCCGAGGCGTGGACATCGTGTTCGACCCGGTCGGCGGGGATCGTATGCTCGACACGATCCGCGCGCTGGCCTACGGCGGGCGCTGGGTGGTGATCGGGTTTACGGGCGGCAGCGTCCCGCAGATCCCCGCCAATCGCCTGCTCCTGAAGAACGTGGACGTGGTCGGGTCGTACCTGAGCGGCTACGTCAAGCAGGTGCAGAACGGCCGCGCCATCGTCATGGGGCGGGTGCGCGAGCTGATCGCCAGCGGCGCGATCGTCCCCGTGGTCGGCGCGGCGTTCCGCTTCGACCAGGGCACGGCGGCGCTGAACGAGATGGCCGACCGGCGGGCGCGCGGCAAGGTGGTGCTGACGGTCTAGGCCCCAGGAGACTTCGGCTCCCCGGTGGCGTCGCCTGTCGTCGCCGGGGATCGCCCGCCGGTCGCCTTCTCCAGAAGGTCGCTGAGCAGTTCGATCTGCCGCTGCTGGATCTCCAACAGCTCGGCCCAGCGTCGCAGGCGGAGGTCTTCCAGGTTGCCGTGCAGCTCTTCGATGAGCGTCTCGGCCTTGAGGTCCGTCAGCAGGTCCAGCTCGGCACGCTCGCGGTCGCGCGCCTCCTGCCGGTTCTGGCTCATCATGATGAACGGCGCGGAGTAGGCTGCCTGGAAGCTCAGCATCAGGTTGAGCAGGATGAACGGGTACGGATCCCAGGCGTTGAACCAGCCAGCGACGTTCAGCGCGATCCAGACGATCAGAAAACCGCTCTGGACGATGATGAAGCCCCAGCTGCCCATGGTCTCGGCCACCCAGTCGGCGATGCGCTGACCGAGCGTCAGTGAGTCTTCGCGCTGCTGCTGGCGCGAAGCGTCGCGTGCGAGCCGCTTCTCGCGCACGCGCGCCAGGATGCGGCGCTCGAAGGCGTGGGCGGCCTCCGTCTCCTGCCGAACCAGCGTTGCCGCACTCGCCGGCGCGGCCCGTCCGTGCTGCCTCATCGTTGGCCTCCTCCCCGCGCAAGCCTTGCCTGCGCCATGATCGCACGCCGAGGCCGGTGGGTCGTCAATCTGAGAGAAGACCGCCGACGCTGACCGCTCGACCGGGCTGATCTGAGCGGCGATACGCCAGGGCGATTGCATGTTCATTGGTGTCCCCGAAGCATCATGGAACGGGCGGTCGGGGGTTGAAACCCCCGCCTACCGTCACGCCGTCGCTGCGCGACGGCCGTCGGGAACGGCCGGCACTGGTGCGACTGGAGCGTCGCGCAGCGACTGCAGGAACGTAGACGGGGCTTTCAAGCCCCGACGCGGCGGCACGACGACATCAACATGCGATTGCACTGGTAGCAGCATCAGGGCGATGGCATGTTCATTGGTGTCCCCGAAGCATCATGGAACGGGCGGTCGGGGACTGAAGTCCCCGCCTACAGTCACGCCGTCGCTG